>JAYTZB010001316.1:0-3301 GCA_043742085.1 Polyangiaceae bacterium | reverse complement strand
TACGACGAGGCCCTGGTCGAGTTCAACGCGCACAACTGGATCGAGTCGCAGGCCCTCATGCGCGAGGTGAAGCGCAAGTACAGCTACGCCAAGTACGCGCGCCTCGCCGAGCTCCGCATCGCCGACGCCGACTTCGAGCAGGAGAAGTTCGCCGAGGCCATCCGCGGCTACCGGCAGTTCGTCCACGACCACCGGTCCGACGTCGACGAGGTCTCCTACGCCCGCTCGCGCATCGCCGAGGCGCAGTACTCGCAGATCTCCGAGTCGTTCCTGCTCCCCACCGCCGACGAGCGCGATCAGGCGGTCATCCTCGACGCCTTCAAGGAGCTCAAGAGCTACGTCCACGACTACCCCAACGCGAAGGAGTCGCAGAAGATCCGCGAGCTCCTCGCCGACGTCACCGCGCGCTTGATGCGCCACGAGCTCTATGTCGCGCGCTTCTACCTGCGCCTCGACAACTTCGAGGCCGCGGTCCTCCGCGTGCAATACGCGATGCGCACCTTCGCGGGCGGCCCCAACCTCCGCGAGGCGCAGCCCGGCGAGAGCGTCGACTCCGGCCTCGAGGCGGAGGCGCTGCTCCTCCTCGGCGAGGTCTACCTGAAGATGCACAAGTTCGGCGACGCGCGCGAATCGTTCAACGTGCTCCTGCACGACTACCCGCGCAGCCCGCTCGTCCTCCAGGCGAACAACTACCTCGCGTACATGAAGGAACGCGGCGTGTGAGCAAGCGCGCGGCACGCGTCCTCGCGGCCGGCGCTCTTTCTTTCGCGTTCGCGACGCTCGCGCTCGCGACGCTCGCGCCCCGTGTCGCGAGCGCGCAGGTCGAGCCGGACCCGGTGCCGGTCGTGCCGCCGGGCAAGCATCTCCCGCCCATCCCCGCGACGCCGCCGTCGCCGCCGCACGCCGACGACGACGGACCGCGCTGCGAGCAAGCCTTCATCGAGCACGTCTACAAGGCGACGAAGCCGAGCGTCGTGCGCATCACGAGGCCCGACGGCGGCCTCGGCACCGGCTTCGTCTTCTTCTCGAACAGGCACGTCGCGACGGCGCTGCACGTCGTCGACCTCGGGCGGGACGTCCGCGTCGAGTTCCCCGGCGGCAAGCAGACCAGCGCCGTGGTGGTCGCCTGGGACGAGGAGCACGACCTCGCGATCCTCGAGCTCGAGGAGCCTGCCGACGCCGCGCCGCTCGTCCCGCGCTGGAACATCTCCATCGGCGCGCCCATCCTCGCCATCGGCAACCCGTACGGCGATCTCCCGCGCTTCTCGCGCGAGCTCGAGGGCCTCCTCAACTTCAGCGTGTCGCAAGGCATCGTCAGCGCCAAGACCGACGCGCTGATCCAGACCGACGCCGTGCTCTCGCCGGGCAACTCCGGCGGCCCGATGCTCTCGTGCGACGGCCACGTCGTCGGCATCGCCGACAAGCTCCTCGAGGCGCGCATCGGCTTCGGCGTGCCGGTGATCCATCTCTCGAACCTGGTCGGGAAGATCGGGACGAAGAAGTACCTCGGTCACTGGACCGGTCGCGACACGTCGATCGGCATCGCGTGGAACGTCGACGCGTCGACCTACTACGGTCCATATCTCGGTGGCAGCATCGTCGGCTTCGATCGCGTATCGGTCACCACCCGCATCGGGATCCTGTTCGCCGGGAAGAACACCACGAGTGAGCCGGTCGTCGACCGCTCGATAAGGCGAATCTTCGGCGAGCTGGTCCTCGGGTACCGCGTCCTCCTCTTCCCCTACGCGTTTCCCTCGTATTTCACGCTCGGCGCGGGCATCCTCGGCACGTTCGATCGCGGCGAGGAGACCCGGCTCGGCGCGACCCTCGGACCGCCGGGATGCACCGGCCCCACTTGCGTTCCTGCGCTGGCTGCCTCGACCAGTGCAATTCGCGGTGGTGGCATCGAGCCGCTCGGCAACGCGGTGCTGCACATCGGAGGGCTCGAGCTCTCCTACGGCTTCGCGCTCGACGTCATCCACCCCGACTACTCGACGCACCGCGTGCTGGTCGGCCTCTCCTTCTAGGCGTACCCGCGCTCAGTGCGACCGTGCGCCTTGCTGGTGCACGCAGAGGATGTTGCCGTCGGGGTCCTTGAACCAGGCCGCGAGCAAGCCGTCGATCTGCGCGATGTGATGATCGGTCTTCAGCCCCGGCAGGTCGTAGTCCTCGAAGCGCACGCCGTGACGCTCGAGGTCGGTCACCTCGCGCTCGAGGTCGTCGACCTCGAACGAGATCGCGGTGTGCTCGGCCTTCGACGGACGATCGCGGAGGTCGATCTCGAGCTTGGTGCCGTGCCCCGCCTGGTAGACGACGCCCTTCGCGGTGATGCCGTCGGGCTCGGGCAAGAGGCCAAGGCGCTGCTCGTAAAAAGCGCGCGCGCGAGGAAGGTCCACGACGGGCAGGATGGGCATGATGGACTTGTTGGTGAGCATGACGACGCCTCCGCCGGGGCGCTGCTGCATCCGGCGAGCCAGAGGTGGTAACGTCGACCGCGATGACCATCGAGAGCGCGACGGATCCGTCGGGTGCGAGCCGCGGAGCGCCGACTGCGAAGACGATCCTCGTCGTCGACGACGAGAAGAACATCCGACGGACGCTCCAGCTCGTGCTCGAGGGCGAGGGTTACAAGGTGATCGGCGCCGAGAGCGCCGAGGACGCGCTCGCCATCCTCGCCAGCCCCAACACGCCGGTCGACATGGCGATCCTCGACGTGAAGCTGCCGCAGATGAGCGGCCTCGAGGCGCTCGAGCGCATCCGCAACGAGGAAGCGACGCGCGACATGCCGATCATCGTGATCAGCGGTCACGCCACGGTGAACGACGCCGTGCACGCCATCAAGCTCGGGGCGAGCGACTTCTTCGAGAAGCCCCTCGCGCGCGAGCGCGTCCTCGTCAGCGTGAAGAACGTGCTCGAGACGGCGCTCGCCAAGCGGACGCTCGCCGAGGTCTCGCGCGAGCAGCTCGCGAAGTACGAGATGATCGGCACGAGCGCGCCGGTCCGGAAGATCTTCCACGAGATCGAGAAGGTCGCGCCCACGAAGGCCGGCGTCCTCATCACCGGCGAGAGCGGCACCGGCAAGGAGCTCATCGCGCGTGCAGTTCACCGCCTCAGCCCGCGGAAGGACGAGGCCTTCGTGAAGGTCAACTGCGCGGCCATCCCGCGCGAGCTCATCGAGAGCGAGCTCTTCGGCCACGAGAAAGGCGCGTTCACCGGCGCGCAGAACAAGCGCCGCGGCTTCTTCGAGCAAGCGCACGGCGGCACGCTCTTCCTCGACGAGATCGGTGACATGGACCTCGTC
>JAYTZB010001315.1:0-1572 GCA_043742085.1 Polyangiaceae bacterium | reverse complement strand
AGCGTCGCCTGCTCGTCGGAGAACTCGCGGAGCGCGGCATCGGCCTCACGGCGTTCGTCCCAGTACGCGAGCGACGCGACCGCCGCGACGGCGACGAGCATCCAGAGGACGAGGGAGAGCCGCGGTCCTCTCTGCGCGGCGCCGGGCTTCATCCTGCTGGCAACGTAGCAAAAGAGCGAGCGGTCCCCCGGTCTTCGGGGGCTGGAAAGAATCCAACCCGAGGTTGGAAAAATTCCAACTGCGCGCCCGCCCGACCACAGCGGTGCCCATGAATCCCGGCTCGGCGCCGCTGGTCCGGGACGTGCTCGTGGCGGCGCGTCCATGTCCTTTCGAGGAAGATCCGCGGCGGGCCTGCTGGCCTGCGCCCTCGCGATCGTCACGCGCACCGCGAATGCGCAGTCCTACGAGCGGGGCGTCACCGACGCGCCGCCGCCCGATCCGTCGTTGCGTACCTTCACCCTGGAGGAGGCGCTGACCCATGCGCGCGCGCATCAGCCCGAGCTCCGCGCGGCCGTCGCACGCGTCGCCGCCGAGCAGCAAGCGGCCGAGGTCCCGCGCGCGGAGTGGTATCCGACGGTGGGCGCGACGGCGCAGCTCTTCGGCGGCACGGCGAACAACACGACGGGCACGTACGTCGCGCCGGGCGCGGGCATGGACATTCCGCGCATCGGCGGCACGCGCTCGGTGTCGAGCGGGACGTGGCGACCGTATCCATCGACGATCGCCGGCGTCGGTATCAACCAGGAGCTCTTCGACTTCGGACGCATCGCGGCCCGCGCCGCCGCCGCCGATGCGCGCGTCGACATCGAGCGACAGCGATCGCGGAGCGTGGCCCTCGAGGTGACCTTCGACGTCCAGGAGGCCTATTTTGCCGTGCTCGCGGCGAAGGCGGTGCTGCTCGCCTCGAACGACGCGTACGAGCGAGCACGCGTCCATCGCGACCTCGCGAAGGCCGGCGTCGATGCCGGGCTGCGCTCGCCGATCGAGGCGACGCGCGCCGAGGCCGATCTGACGCGCTTCGACATCGGACGCATCCGCGCGCAGGGCGGCCTCGCCACAGCGCGCGGGGTCTTCGCGGCGACCGTGGGTGTCGACGACGCGGCGCTCGACGCCGGTCCCGCGCCGGCCAGCCCCGCGGACATCCCCGCGCTCGAGCGCGCCATCCAGCTCGCGTCTGCGAGAGATCCGCGCATCCAGGAGGCCGTCGCTCGTATCCGTGCCGAGGAGCAGCGAACACATGCCATCGGTGCCGAGCTGCGGCCGGAGATCTCGCTCACCGGCACGCTGACCGGTCGCGCGGGCGGCGCACCCCCGTCCGGCAACGGCGAGGCCGCAGACGCGAACGGATGGTTGCCGAACGTCGCCAACTGGGATGTCGGCATCGTCTTCTCGTGGCCGCTCTTCGATGGCGTGATCAGCGCGCGCAAGGAGGCGTCTCGCTCCGTCGAGGAGGTCCGCCGCCAGGAGCTCCTCGTGGTGCGCGCCCAGGAGATCGCAGTCATCCGCCAGGCCTACGTCGCCGTGAACGTCGCGCGCACGGCGCTACCGGGGTTCCGGCGCAGCGTCGAGGCC
>JAYTZB010001314.1:0-7346 GCA_043742085.1 Polyangiaceae bacterium | reverse complement strand
ACGCCGCTGAAGCCCCGGGATCCCGCTGGCCTTCGGCGCACGGCGGAACGCGGTACCGGAGGGGATCCTGCCCCTGGACCGAGGGACAAGACTCCGAGCTGTTGGCGATGACGTCGTGGGGCGCGCGCGGTCGTGACGTCCGCTCGATGGAGGGCACGCTCGCCAGCCCCATCTGGACCCCGGGCATACACGAGGCCGCGCCGAAGACCGCAACGAGAACAAGAAGAGCCGCACCGAGCGTGTCGAGACTCCTACGAACCTTCGTGCCGCCGCGAGAGGTCATCATGTTCGATCACGGACGCACGTCATGCGCCACAGCCTCCGCGAAGGGGCGTCAATCCGCGTCGGGCGCATCATTCGACGCATCCCGGTCGGCAGCATCGGTCGACCCGACGATGCTCGCATCGGTTTCGTTCGCGTCCGCGGCATCGGTTCCGCCGTCCGGACGTTCGTCAAAACCTCTGCACGTCGACTGTGTTGGATCCTCGGCGCACGTGCAATGGCCGGGACCGCAGGCGGGGGGTTGAATCAGAGCAGCGTCGTTGCAGCCGCCGGAAACGTGGGCCGTTATCGCGGCACCGGCAGAGACGACGAACCAGAAGAGCACGCGTAGCTGCGTCTTTCGTCCCACTGCGGCTCGAGGTTCTTTGTGCATGCACATGGCAGTTCGGTTGAAACGAAAAGCAAAGCGCGCGCCACCGTGGAGCCCCCCCGGCGCATCAGCGGACGGGCCGCCAGCTCCTCGACTGGCGTGCGCGGGCCACGCAGGCCATCACATCCTCCACCGTAACGAAGCTCGCCACCTCGTCCTCGGCGATCCGGATGTCGAATTGCTGCTCGAGCGCGAGCGCGACCTCGATGAGCACGACGGAGCTAGCTCCGAGGTCCTCGCGCAGGCTTGCCGTGGGTACGACTCGCGCGCGCTCGACCTCGAGACGCCGTGCGAGGAGCTCGGAGACCGCGCGCGCCGAGACCGTGACTGGCATGTTGCCACTTCGATGAACCATTGTCGGCAATTGCAAACGCACGCACCACGCCAGACGATGAGTCGACGCCTCGTTGCGCGCCCTGGCGTGGATTCGTGGCTCCGTCGCGGGATGTCGGTCCTGGCCAAGCGCCATCCATCCGGACTGGCCGGGTCATTACGACCCGGCGAGTTCTTTCGCCCCCTGCCATCGGAATGCGAGCCGCTCCACGGGCGAAGCGCGCGGTGGCACGCCGGGTGCGTCGAGGACCGGAGTGAGCGACCACGCTAGCGGCGCACGCAGTTTCGACTCGAGCTCCGCCGGTACCGGCGGACACGCGTGAGCGCCCGTCGCACGACTCGAGCTCGCGAGCGTAAGACGTTGGCGGCGCTCGTCACCGGACGCGTCCTCGTCGATGAACCAGTCCTCGACCGAATCGTCGAGCGGCTCGACGGAGTTCTTGGACCAATGGCGCGAAATGAGGACGGTGCGCTCTATGACAGCACACGAACCATCGTCGTCACGGCGAACCGAGAGTGTCGCGCCACGGCGTACGCAGCGGTGGTGGAATTCCGCGGGAGCAGCACCGCGGCGCGTACCTGCGAGACCATGATGGTCGTCTTCAGGGCGCTGTCCGCGGCTCGCGATGTCCGCGTTCGCGCGCTCTTCGGCCGCGAGCAGACGATCGCGTCGTTCGAACCGGGCATCGATGGTCGATTCTGAGCGCACGGGTGTGTCGCCGGTGCGTGAGATCACGTGGGTTTCATTCGATGCGCCCTGAGCAACAACGAGCACATCGCAGGCGCTTCGTGTCATGGCACGGTCGATGCGAGGAACACTGTCCGTGAGCACCATCTCGGATCGTGGCCCGTCGAGCGCGTCTCCGTGGAAACGGACGCGCGATGCGCGACTGCCGGTTCATGATCCGCCCCGCGTGCTCGTCGCCGAAGACGATCCGGAGATGCTGAGACTGATCGTCGAGATGTTTCGGCGCGACGGCTACGAGGTGCAGGAGGCTCGCGACGGTGGACGCCTTCTCGTCGAGCTCACCCATGGACCGCGATGCAATTACGAGCACGTCGACCTGATCGTGACGGATATTCGAATGCCGATCTGCTCGGGGATCCAGATCGTCGAAGCGCTGCGCGCCGCGCACTGCGACGTCCCCATCATCCTGATGACTGCGTTTGGCGATCAACGGACCCGAGCCCAGGCGGAGCTTCTTGGCGCAAAGCTGTTCGACAAACCGTTTGCGCTCCGCGAGCTGCGCGCGGCAGCGGCAGATCTGCTGCTGCGTCAATCCGGCGACTTGCCGTCGTCGATGCCGAGCCGCACCAACCAGCGGTAGAGGCGCTTGCGGTCGAATCCGAGGATACGCGCGGCAGCAGTCTTGTTGTGGCCCACGGCCTCCATCACCCGAAGGACATAGCGTCGTTCGACCTCCTCCATCGGGACGAGCTCGGTCGGGTCGTCGGCCGCGATGAGCACGTGCGAGCGCCGATAGTCGCGCACCTTCTCCGGTAGGTCATCGACCGCGATCTCTTCGAAGCGCGCGAGGGCGACCGCGCGTTCCATGCAATTCTGGAGCTCGCGAACGTTGCCCGGCCACACGTAGTTGACGAGCCTCTCCGCCGCCGCGGGCGCGATTCCGGCAACATTCTTCTGCGCGCGGCCAGCGAGGTCCCGAACAAAGCCAAGAGCAAGAGGGAGGATGTCGCTGGCGCGAGCGCGAAGTGGCGGAAGAGCGATGTTGACGACGTTGATTCGATAAAAGAGATCTTCGCGAAAACGTCCGTCCTCGATGGCCGACTCGAGATCGCGATTGGTGGCCGCCACGACACGGACGTCGATCGGAATCTCGGTATGACCGCCGACCGGACGGACGCGGCGTTCCTGGAGAACGCGCAGCAGCTTCGGCTGCAGACCGAGCGGCATGTCGCCGATCTCGTCGAGGAGGATCGTGCCGCGATTTGCCCTGGTGAAGAGACCGGGTTGGCTTGTCTTGGCGTCCGTGAACGCCCCCTTCGTATGTCCGAAGAGCTCGCTCTCCAGGAGCGCCTCCGGCATCGCCGCGCAATTGATGGCGATGAACGGTCCGTCCTTTCGGCGCCCGTGGTGATGAAGCGCGCGCGCGACGACTTCCTTGCCGGTGCCGCTCTCGCCGGTGACGAGCACTGTGACGTCCGACTCTGCGACGCGCTCGATCAGCTCGAAGACCGCCCTCATCGGTACGCTATCTCCGATCAGCTCTCCGTAGCGAGGCGTCCCTGCGACCTCGCGGCGGAGGCGCTTGACCTCCTCTCCGAGCTGTCGGTGCTTCGCGGCGCGATCGACGGCAATGGCGAGCACGTCGACTTCGACCGGCTTGCTCAGAAAGTCGTAGGCGCCCGCGCGGATCGCCGCCACCGCTGTGTCGAGGCTCCCGAACGCCGTGAGCACGACGACGAGAGCGTCCGGTCGATTCGCAACGATTCGTTCGCACAGCTCGATGCCGCTGATGCTGCGCATGTTGAGATCGGTGACTACGACGTCGAAGTCGTCGCTCAGGACCAGGCTCTGCGCTTCTTCGGCCGACGTGCACGTCGTGACCTCCTTCCCGCGCCTTCGGAGCCCAATCGCGAGTGTCTCGCAAAGGCTGGCATCGTCGTCGACGAGAAGCACGCGTGTGCTCATGACGCTACGACGAGAGGCACGAAGACGGTGAACGTCGTGCCTTTCCCGACCTCACTCTTGACGCCGATCCAGCCTGCGTGGTCGCGGATGATCCCGTAGCTCACGGCAAGGCCCAGGCCGGTTCCGTCACCAATGTCCTTGGTCGTGAAAAACGGCTCGAAGACCCGGGCCAGGTTCCCCGGTGGGATGCCTTCACCATCGTCTTCGACGTCGAGGCAGAGGCAGAGGGTCAACGTGGCGCCGACATCTGGAGGTGGCAGCACGAGCTTCTCGTAACAGCGCAGCTTCACGTGCCCGCCTTTGCGGCTGGCTTGAATCGCATTCATCACCAGGTTCGAGATGACTTGCTGAAGTTGCCCTGCATCGACGGGCGCGGCGGTCTGGATCGCGGCATGCTCGACGACGAGCTCCACCGAGTGCTTCCCGGCGAGCGGCTTCAAGAGATCGAGCGTCTCCGTCGCGAGAGCCTCTACGTTCGTGGCGGTCTTCCGGACTCCATCGCGGCGCGCAAATTGTAGAAGCTGGCGAATGATCACCGCCATGCGGTCGGCGGAGCCGCAGATGATGCGCGCATACTCCTGGCTCTCCGCAGCCGTCGTCTCGCCGTCGGCGATCATTCTCGCACGCGCCGTCACGACGTTGAGCGGAGTGCCGAGCTCGTGTGCGACGCCGGACGCGAGCTTACCGACGATCGCGAGTCGATCGGCATGACGGAGCTGGTCGAGCGTCTCGCGGAGTCGATCGCACATCGCGTTCATCTCGGCTCCGAGATCGGAGAGCTCGTCCCGCTGTCGGAGCGTGATCGGCCGCGCGAAGTCTCCGTGTCCGATTCGCCTCGCCTTCTCGGCCAGGGCGCCGACGGGACGGCCGACTACCCATTGTCCCATTACGAATGAAAGTATCGCGCTCAAGAAAGCCAGCGCCAGTGCTGTTCGCAACGCGTCGACGAGCACTGTCCGAATGAAGCGCTGTTCCGCAACGGCCGGCTCGGCCAGCTCGAGCGCCCCGCGCCGCTTTCCGTCGACCTCGATCGGTACGTACGTATACCAAGTCGCCACGTCGGTCCCCGTGCGGACGGTCCGGGTGACAGGTTGCCCTGCCGGCGTTGCCGCGAGCACTGCAGGATCAATGTGCGTCACGCCGTCAGCGGCGATCCAGTGGGTGCGAATTCGGCGGAAGTGCTGATTGACCGCATCGATACTCGCGAGCGCCGGAGCCTCACCGTCAGCCTTCCATATGGCGGTTGCGGCGGCGCCCAGCGACCGGCCAATCATCTCGTGGTCGCGGACCCGAACCTCCTCGAATGACGCGAGCTCACGGCGCACGCGCAAGTAGCCGTTCCCCGCGAGTATGAGGCACGTTCCGGTGATCAGCGAGAGCGTGAGCTTGGGAACGAGCTTCAATCGCGTCTCCGAGGGTGTTCTAGTACGAGTTGCCCGTGAGGCGCTCGCCCGGGCGAGTTTCGCCTCCCAAAACGAGCGAGCGGCCGGTCGATGCGTTCGAGCACCGCGACCAGGGCCGCCGAGTCGGGTGAGCCGTTGCTCGCGCCGGGCGTGGTGCCGCAGGTCGCAAGGTCAGGCATTCGAGGAGAGAGGTGTTTCAAATGGAACGGATGAAACATTTGTCTCACCTCTAGTGAAACGGCGTGGGTGGAGCACCCGCGTGGCCCGCGCCTTTTCTGCCGGCCATGAGGGTCGACCGCTGGAGACGGCACGGTCGTCGCAGGGAGCGTGACGTGACCATGCTCTTCCGACAGCTCTTCGACAAGGAAAGCTCGACCTACACGTACCTGATCGCCGACGACGTGACGAAGGAGGCGGCGCTCGTCGACCCTGTGCTCGAGCAGGTCGACCGCGACCTCGAGATTGTCAGTGAGCTCGGTCTGACGCTCGTGCAGATCCTCGACACGCATGTCCACGCGGATCACATCACGGCGGCGGGGCGCCTCCGTGAGCGGTGCGGCGCTCAGACGATTAGCGGCGAGGGCGGCGCACCGTGCGTCGACCGCGCCGTTCACCACGGCGACATCGTACGCCTGGGCTCGATCGAGATGCACGTCCTTGCCACGCCAGGCCACACCGCGGAGAGCGTGAGCTACTTCCTCGGTGATCGCGTCCTCACGGGCGACGCGCTCCTCATCCGTGCTGCCGGCCGCACCGACTTCCAGAACGGCGATGCCGGCGAGCTCTACGACACGCTGACCCGGGTGCTCTTCCGCCTCCCCGACGCCACGCTCGTGTACCCGGCGCACGACTACCGCGGGCGGACCGTCACGACGATCGGCGAAGAGAAGCGTTTCAACGCGCGCGTCGCCGGACGCACGCGTGAGGAGTTCATCGCCGTCATGGACGGGCTCCACTTGCCCGAGCCTGCTCGACTGCACGAGGCGGTGCCTGCGAACCGCGCCTGCGGCATCGTCCCGCCGCCGGTGCAGGGGTGATCCCCGTAACCCGCCACGAACGAAGGAGCATCTGATGAACGGCGCAACACCTGAAGGTTTCGGAAACATCACGCCCGCCGAGCTGGTGGCGCTCGCGCCGCGGCCGCGAATCATCGACGTCCGCGAGCCCGACGAGTTCATGGGCGAGCTCGGGCACGTGCCTGGTGCCGAGCTGGTGCCGCTGGCCACCGTGCTCGCTGCCGCGCGCCCCTGGGATCGGAATCAACGAATCGTCGTCGCGTGCCGTTCGGGCGCGCGCTCCGCGAAGGCGGCATCGTCGCTCGTCGCACTCGGCTTCAAGAACCTGCTGAACCTCGACGGCGGGATGCGGGCGTACGTCGAAGCCGGCTTGCCCGTCGACCGCTGATGATCGTCCTCGCGCTAGCGCTTGCGGTCCTGATCGGGGTGTCGCTGGGCCTGCTGGGGGGCGGAGGGTCGATCCTCACGGTGCCGATCCTCGTCTACGTCGTAGGCCTCGAGCCGCGGGACGGCATTGCGACGTCCCTCCTCGTGGTGGGCGTGACGAGCGCCTTCGCGATGGTGAGCCACGCGCGCGCTGGTCGCGTTCAGTTTCGGACGGGCCTTCTCTTCGGCGTCGCTTCGATGGCGGGCGCATACGCGGGCGGACGGCTCGCTCATTTCCTGCCGGCGAGGACGCTCCTTCTCGCCTTTACCGCGATGATGTTCGTCACCGCGATCGCCATGATGCGCCGACGTGCCGACACAGCGGACTCGGGCGCGCCGCAAGCGCTCCGGGGTGCCGCGCTGGCGCGCGCCGCGGCGCTGGGCATCGGAATCGGTCTGCTGACAGGGGTGATCGGCGCCGGCGGCGGCTTCGTGATCGTGCCCGCGCTCGTCCTGCTGTGCGGCCTGCCGATGCGCACGGCCGTCGGAACGTCACTGCTCGTCATCGCCATGAACTCCTTCGCGGGCTTCGCCGGCGCCCTCAGCCACGCGACGATCCCGTGGACACTCGCGCTCGCCATCACCGGCGCGTCGGTCCTCGGGAGCTTCGGCGGCACCGCGCTCGCGGGTCGCGTCAAGCCGCAAGCGCTCCGTGCGGGCTTCGCGTGGTTCGTTCTGGGCATGGCCGTGTGGATGTCTTTCAAGCAGCTTCCGGCTTCGGTGACGGCTCGGTTCGGGCCCTCCTCCGCGACGGCGGCGCCGACGTCGAAGGTCACCGCATCGACCGCGCCGCCGCGCCACGTCGTCTTCCTCCACATGGCGGACTCGCACGCGCAGCTCGAGACTCACCCCGAGTACATGCC
>JAYTZB010001313.1:0-2412 GCA_043742085.1 Polyangiaceae bacterium | reverse complement strand
TTGTCGAAGCGGTAGTCGATCTGGATCTTGAAGCGCACGTCGCCGAGCGCAGGCGCTCCGGATGCGTCGGCCTGCGCGGCATCAACGCCGGCGTCCCTCCCGCCGGCCGACGCGCCTTCGGGGGCGATCCCACCGTCGGGTGCCGTGGTGTCCGTCGCCGCTCGGTCGCCGGCGCTGCTGCACGCGCCCACGGTCAACGCGACGAGAAGCGAAAGAACGCTGCGCCCCATGACGCCGGTGTGTAGCACGGACTCTTACGCTGTAAAGGACTGTCGCGCTCGCCAGCATCAGCCGCCCGCGGCGCCGTGCTACGCCTTTCGCATGTTCGACCCGTCAGCGCGCTCCGGCAATCACGTGGCCACGACGATCGCGATGGCGATGGCGATCGCGCTCGTCGTCGCGCTCGCCGGATGCGGGTCGCGGCACAAGGGCGCCGCGGCGCCGGCGGCGGCATCGCGGCCCGCGTGTCGCGACGGCGCAGGAGACGACGTCGAGGTCGGCGCGCGCACCGCGGGCTCGGGCGTGAAGACCGGCGCGACCACCGCGGTGGAGGGCGTGAAGACCTTCGGCAAGGCGACCGCCGGCCTCGTCGAGGGCGGCACCGACGAGGCGAAGACGCGCTGGAAGGAGGGCGCTGCCCAGACCAAGGCCACCGCGAAGGAAGGCGGCGCCGAGACGAAGCAGGAAGGCGAAGTGCCGCGATGCCGATGACGCGCAAGCTGCCCCTCACCGTGATCCTCACGGCGCTCGCGATCGCTCTTGCCGCGTGCGGCCCCTCGCCGGTAGCCCCCGCCGCCACTTCGTTCGCGTCTCCTGCTGCTCCTCCCGCGAGCGCAGGGCATCTCGAAGGCGCGCATGCACCGCTCGTGCATCGCTTCCAGACCGCCGAGCAATGGGCCCGCGAGTTCGACGATCCCCGGCGCGACGAGTGGCAGAAGCCGCAGGAGATCATCGCGGCCATGAAGCTGGAGAGCGGCATGGTGGTCGCCGATCTCGGCGCCGGCACGGGCTACTTCGAGCCGTGGCTCGCGCGCGCCGTCGCGCCTGCGGGCTCGGTCCTCGCGCTCGACGTCGAGCCCGACATGGTCCGCTACCTCAACGAGCGCGTGCAGCGCGAGCACCTCGCCAACGTACGGCCGGCGCTCGTCGCTACCGATGATCCCAGGCTCGCGGCCGGCAGCGTCGATCGCATCCTGATCGTCGACGCCTGGCATCACATCGACGCGCGCGAGGCGTACGCAGGAAAGCTGCGCGACGCGCTGAAGAGCGGCGGACGGGTCTTCGTCGTCGACTTCAAGCTCGACGCCACGCACGGGCCACCGAAGCATCACCGGCTCACGTCCGAGCAGATCGCCCACGAGCTCGGCGCGGCGGGCCTCGTCGTCGAGACGCTCTCGACGACGCTCGACGAGCAATACATCGTGGCCGGCACGCGTCGCTGAGCGCCGACCGACTCCGCTACCCGTGCCGTCTCAGTTGCACGTGCAGTTGAGGAGAAAGAGCTGCGCCGCATCGTCGGCGCTGGTCACGTCACCGTCGAAGGTCGCTGTCGTCTGGCCGCCTGCAAAGCACCCGCACGTACCGCCCTGACAGCCCATCGTCACGACATCACCGGCGCCGTCCGTGGCCTTGCACCCGCCGAAGCCGTTCGCGCCGAAGCACTTCGGGTTTGCGCACGAGCCGAGGGCCGCCGTCGAGGGAGCCGGAGCCGAAGCCGGCTGCGTCCCCGGACCGGCATCGCCGGCGGCCGGCGCGCTGTCGGCGGAGGGCGCGGCAGGCGCGGGCGTCGACGGCGCCGCTGACGACGCGTTCGTGTCGCCGCCGGAGCCCGGAGCGCTGCCGCCGCCGGCCTCGGGCGATCGCGAAGACGACGCCGCGCGACCACGCTGGAGGGTCGCGCCCTCCGAACCGCCGGAGCATGCGGTGACGAGTAGAGCGGCTGCGGCGACGAGGATCGTGCTGAAGAAAACGCGCATGTTTTTCTTTTTCTTCAGCAAGCGTCGTACCGAACGCGTCTCCGGCGCTGCATTCGCGACCACCCTGTTTTGCAGGGGTTCTGGGTGCCCGACTACATCACCGCCGGTCCTGCCGCTCACCACGGCCTCCGTGCGCGCGATCCAGGCGACACCCGCGAAGAAACTGTGCGACTGCGTCGTCGTGACCGGCTCGAAGAGGCATGAAGACCACTTCGCTCCTGTTCCCCGTGCTCCTCGCCGCCGCCTTCTCGATCCCGTCCGTCGCATGCCTGCCAGGCGCGAGCCTCGACAAGGGCAAGCTCGTGTCGACGGCCTCGTTCGACCACGGCTGCCCCAAGGAGAAGATCGACCTGGTCAGCGAGGACGACCATGGCATGGACGGCACCGGCAACTACCTCCTCAAGGTGTGCGGCTCCGACAAGCGGTACAAGCGGGC
>JAYTZB010001312.1:0-1545 GCA_043742085.1 Polyangiaceae bacterium | reverse complement strand
GGCCGGCGCACCGCGGTTAAAAGGGCGGTCGGCCCCGCCGGCGGCTGAATGCTGCCACGCGTCATCGGTCGCCGATCAATTTGCATGCACCTTGCACGTGACTGATTGCGTGGAGGTTGCATGCAATCATCCGGTGCTGCCGTGGAATTCGAGACGGTTGTCATGGTCGACGATGACGAGGACTTGCGGATGATCGTCCGCGACGTCCTCGAGGGCGCTGGATACGAGGTGATCGAGTGCGAGGATCTCGCCACCGCGCTCGCCCTCCTCGCCGGGCTCGTACCCGACGTCGTCCTCCTCGATCGGGATCTCCCGGACGGCAGCGGCCTCGACGTCGCCCGCTGGATGCGCGGTCGCGTCGCCTACGACGGTGCGCGGATCATCGGTCTGTCGGGAAGGACCGACCGCGCCGACGTCGCGGCTGCGTTCGCCGCGGGTTGTGATGCGGTCGTCGCCAAGCCCTGCACGGCGCGCGCGCTGGTCGGCGAGATCCGCGGCTCAGCGCGGGACGCTCGAGTCGGCGGGTAGATCGACGGTGAAGGTGGTTCCCTCACTGGGGTAGCTGTTGAGCAATACCTCGCCGTGCAGCGCCTGGACAAGCCCGCGGACGAGCGTGAGGCCAAGGCCCCAGCCCGTCTTGCCGCTCTTCTCCGCGGCGTGCGCCCGGTGGAACGGCTGGAAGAGCTCGGCCTGGTCCTTCACGGCGATGCTCGGCCCGAAGTTGTGCACGAAGATGGTCCGGCGCTGCTCGCGGCTCCGCAGGCGGATGGTGATCGGCGTCGCGGGGTCGCCATACTTCACCGCGTTGGTGAGGAGGTTGTCGAGCACGCGCCGCAGCGCATCGGCGTTCCATACGCCCTTGATCTCGGCCTCCGCGACGACGGCGAACCGCGGTCCGTGGCGCACCCCGAGCTCGGCGCACACGTCCTCGGCGATCTTCACGAGGTCGCAAGGCTCGAGCTCCAGCGAGATGCCTTGCCCCGCGTCGACGCGGCTCGCGTCGAGGAGATCGACGAGCATGCGGTCGGCGCGATCCACGGCATCCGAGATGCGCCTGGCGAGCTCGCCGGTCCGCTCCGGTGTTTGGTCGCCGCGACCGATCAGCTGGGCGCCGGTCTTCGCCGCGGACAGGGGCGAGCGGAGGTCGTGCGAGAGCGCGGCGACGAATCGCTCGCGCTCCACGGCCTCGCTGCGCAGGCGTGTGGCGTCGACGCGCAGGAGATCGCGCTCCTGCAGGAGCGCGCTCCGCTCGGTCAGGTCCTGCACCACCTTCGAGAAGCCGACGAGCGCGTCGCCCTCGTACATCGGTGTGATGAGCACGTCGGCCAGGAAGTGCTCGCCGCTCTTTCGACGGCGGATCCCTTCGCCGCGGAAGCGTCCCTCGATGGCCGCGGCGCGGAGGTGCGCCATCGGCTCGTCGCGGGCCCGACCTTGCTCGGTGTAGAGCATCGAGTAGTGCGCGCCGATGACCTCCTCCGCCGTGTACCCCTTCGTCCGCTGCGCGCCTTCGTTCCAGCTGGTGACGAAGCCTTGCGGATCGACGGT
>JAYTZB010001311.1:0-2365 GCA_043742085.1 Polyangiaceae bacterium | reverse complement strand
AACGGCGGCAACGGCGGCAAGGCGAACAACGGAGCCGCGTTCACGCCCTTCGGCGGGCTCGGTGGCGAGAGCGGCGGCGGCGGTGGCGGATCCGCGGGTCGTGTCTTCTTCGGCACGCGCGGCGCGCCTCCGATCATCCTCGGCGGCTCGACCATCGCTGCGCTGCGCTTCGATTTCGCATTCTGAACGGCGCCACGTCGCGTATCTAAGTCGCGTGATCCAGCACGCGACGAGGTCCTCGTGAATCCGCTCTACGCGGCGATCCTCGGCATCGTCGAGGGCATCACCGAGTACCTCCCCATCTCGTCGACGGGGCATCTCATCCTCGTCAGCCGTCTCCTCGGCTTGCAGGGGGAGGGGGCGGACGCGTTCGACGTCGTCATCCAGCTCGGCGCGATCCTCGCCGTCGTCGTCCAGTATCGGCGTCTTCTCTGGGAGCGCACCACCGGTCTCGTGACGCTGAAGAAGGAGAGCGTGTCGCTCCTCGTCGCGCTCCTGCTCGGGTTCGTGCCCACCGCGCTCGCCGGGCTGCTCCTCCGCAAGAAGATCAAGGCGCTCCTCTTCGGCCCCGGTCCCGTCGCCATCGCGCTCATCGCGGGCGGCATCTTCATGATCGTCGTCGAGCTCGCCATCGCGCGCCGCAAGACCAAGCCGCTCGACGGCCTCGAGCACGTCACGCCGTGGCGGGCGTTCCTCATCGGCATCGGTCAGTGCTTCTCGATGTGGCCGGGCTCGTCGCGCTCGATGTGCACCATCGTGACCGGACAGCTCACGGGGCTGTCGACGGCCACGGCCGCCGAGTTCTCCTTCTTGCTCGGCCTGCCCACGCTCGGAGCCGCCACGCTGTACGAGGCCTACAAGTCGCGGGAAGCGCTGGCCGGCGTCGGCGGTCTCAACGTGCTCATCGGGCTCGTGGTCTCGTTCCTGGTCGCCTGGGCGGTCATCGCCGGCTTCGTCGCCTACCTAAAGCGCCGCGGCCTCGTGCCCTTCGGCGTGTACCGGATCATCCTCGGCGCGATCGTCTTCGCGGTCCTGGTCCGCGGCTGACGCTGCGCCGCGTGCTACAGACTCCGCGATGTCGACCGACGAGCGGGTTTGTCGAACGCAGCCCTGGGACGGGAGCCTGCCGAGCCGCTCGCCGCTCTTCTGGCCCATCGAAGAAGCGCTCGGGTTGCTTGCCTTCGCGATGACGCGCGCGAGCGGCGGCGAGGCTTCGGAGCCCGACGCCGGCTTCCCGCAGCCCGAGACCATCGACGCCGCGCTCGGGCCGCGTGCCGGCATCCAGTTCGAACGCCAGCAACCGGTGTCGCGCCGCCGTCGCAAGCCGCGTGATCCGGCATTAATGTATGATGCACGTATCGCCCGCGAGGGCTGCGTGCCGACGCGCCCCGGGTCCTGGCACGACCTGATGAACGCCCTCGTGTGGGCGACGTTTCCGCTGGCGAAGCGTGCGCTCCACGAGCGGCAGCACGGCCTCGTCGTGCCGGCCGCCCCGGGTGAGTCGGCTCGGAGACCGCGCGAGCTCGACGCGCTGGCGCTCCTCGACGAGGGTGGGCTCATCGTGATGTCGGAGGCGCCGCTCGCGCCCGAGGACGCGCCGATCGCCGAGCGCGAACGGGCGCTCGAGGAGGGCATCGCGACGGGGCAGGCCACGGCCTTCGTGTTCGGGCACGCGATCTACGAGGGGCTCGTTCTCGGCCGTCCGGCGCCGCTCGCCAGCGTCGTCTGCGCGCACGGGGAGGCCCGCGCCATCGCCGATGCCGACCGCGCCCTAGCGGCGGTCGTCGCCGATCGCGCCCGGATCGTCGATCCGACCGCGATGCTGCGTCTCCGTGCCGACGAACGCCTCGTGCGCCGCCGACCCGCGTAAGCCCGCGGTTCTGCGGGCCGAATTCATGGCTCCGGGGATCTCCTTGACAGGAAAGCGTCCGCGACTAGAGTGCGCGCCTCCCGAGGCCCCAGTTGCGTGTCACGCAGCACCAGGTCGAGGAAATTGTTTTCAATTCTTCGATTCGCCTTCCGAAACGAGCAGGACTCCGTAGATGCCGACCATCAATCAGCTCATCAATCACGGGCGTTTGGCCGCGCGCGTGAAGACCGCGTCGCCGGCTCTCAAGAGCTGTCCGCAGAAGCGCGGCGTTTGCGTGCGCGTGTACACCACGACCCCGAAGAAGCCGAACTCGGCCCTCCGCAAGGTCTGCCGCGTTCGCCTCACGAACGGCATGGAAGTCACGTCGTACATCCCGGGCGAAGGCCACAACCTCCAGGAGCACTCGGTCGTCCTCATCCGCGGCGGCCGCGTAAAGGACCTCCCGGGCGTGCGTTACCACGTCGTCCGTGGCACCCTCGACGCGTCGGGCGCCAT
>JAYTZB010001310.1:0-2285 GCA_043742085.1 Polyangiaceae bacterium | reverse complement strand
AAGGCTCGGCGGCGCGATCCGACGGCATCTTCGCTCGATTTCTCCGCCATGAACGTGGCGATACGGGCCGGAGGCCAGAGCTGCTGGGCGTTGACCGAGCGCGGCCGCAACGCGGTAGGGCGCTGCCGGGACCGGCTCACGATCGGGTCGAGCACCATGGCGTGGGAAGGCGAGGATCTCGTGGTGCGCGTCGACGAGCGCAGCGCGCCGTGGGGCTCTCCGATCCGCGGCACCATCCGGCTCACGCCGGTGGTGACGAGCGGCCTGGTCGTCGATCTCGATCCGTCTGGAACACACACCTGGGCACCGCAGATCCCCATCGCGCGCGTCGAGGTCGAGCTCGACGAGCCTCGCTTGCGCTTTCGGGGCACCGGCTACTTCGACATGAACCGCGGCGCGGGGGCCCTCGAGGACACCTTTGCTTCCTGGTCGTGGTCACGCGTGACATCCGGCGAGCGCATCGCGGTCGCCTACGACGTCACGCTGCGTGACGGCAGCGAGCGCGCGCGCGCCTTCACGCGGGACCGCAGCGGTGACCTCGTCGAGAGCAAGGCCGACAGCCTCGTCGAGCTACGTCCGACGCGCTTCGGCCTCCCGCGGTCCGCGCGCTCCGACGGCGCGCCCATCGAGGTGGTCAAGACCATCGAGGACGGTCCCTTCTACGCGCGCTCGGTCGTGAGGACGACGCTCGCCGGCGAGAGCGCGCTCGGGATGCACGAGACCATCTCTCTCGATCGCTTTCGGTCGGCCTGGGTGCGGTTCCTCGTGCCGTTCCGGATGCGGGTGGAGGCAGTGTGATCGCCGAGAGCCTCCTTCGTGGGTGGGTCGCGATGTACGCCGCTGCGGCGTCTATCGCGGTCGTGCGCGCGATGGTCAGGCGGGAGAGCGGGCGCGGCAGCGAGCGTGAGGACGAGAGCGAGCGTGAGAGCGAGAGCGAGTGCCGGCGCGTCGTGCTCGTGCGCGCGCTCGCGGGCGAGGAGGTCGGGCTCGCGCGAAGGCTCGGCGAGACCGGGGGCGCGAAATTCGTGATCTTCGCCGTGGGGTCGCGGGTGGACCCCGCGGAGCCCATCGCGCAGCGGGTCGCGGCTCGGCTGCGCGCGCAAGGGATCGATGCGACGGTCTTCGTGACGAACGCCGTCGGGCCCAACCACAAGGCGGATCAGCTCGCGCGCACGCTCGCGTTGCCGCGCGCGCGTGCTCGGCAGGTCGTGGTCGTGGCCGACGCCGACGTCGAGCTCGGGCCCGACGCGGTGACGCGGCTCGTGGCTGCGCTGGGAGACTCCGACGCCGTTTGGGCGCCGCCCGTCGAGCGCGGTCGCGCGCGGACGTGGGGTGACCGAGCCTCGCACGCCGTCCTCGACGCGTCGCTCCACTCGTTTCCGTTGCTGGCCGGGATCGATCCGCACGGCCTGGTCGGCAAGCTGTTCGCGGTGCGCCGGCCGGCGCTGGATTCGGTGGGAGGCTTCGGCGCCCTCACGCGCTACCTCGGCGAGGACATGGAGCTCGCCCGTCGCCTCCGGATCGCAGGCAGCGCCGTCGCCGTCGCGCCACACCTCGCGATCGCCACCGCGGAGGGCCGGCCCCTTCGCGACGTCCTCGCTCGCTTCGCGCGCTGGCTCCTCGTGGTGCGCGCGCAGCGTCCGCTCCTCCTCGTTTCGTATCCGCTCCTTATCGCGGCCTCGCCGTTGCTCCTCACGATCCTCGCGATCGCCATCGCTCGTCACGACGGGGCGCTCGCCACCGTCGCCGGATCCGGGCTCGCGGTGCGGTTCGGCATCGCGTGCTTCGCGCGGGCCACCGCCGGGCTGACCATCGCGCCGGTGGCGGCGGCGTTGCAGACGCTCGGCGGTGACCTCGTGCTGTTGACGGCGCTCGCGATGGCCTGCTGCGCCCGCGACGTGACCTGGCGAGGACGAAGGCTCGTGATCGCGCCGGACGGCACCCTGAAGAATGCGGGTCGCTCAGGCGGGGAGCATGCGGGCGAGGAGGCGCTCCGCGAAGCGGCCGAGGACGCTCGGCCGCTGCCGCATGACCTCCTCGAATTCGTCGTTGATCATGCGGTCGTTCGGATCGGCGATGGCTCTCGAGATCCGCGTGAGCTCGCGCTCGATGCCCTGCCGCTGGGCATCGGTGCCACGAGCGACATCGCGCTCGGCGGCGAGCGCGGGGCCGATGGCGATCCACAGGTCGGGCCCCTCGGCGGCGCCGAACACGTAACGAAGACCGACGGGCACCACGACGGCACGCTTCGCGACGCGGGCGATCTGCGCGGCGCCGGGACGGAG
>JAYTZB010001309.1:0-2915 GCA_043742085.1 Polyangiaceae bacterium | reverse complement strand
CGAGATGATTGCCGCTTCCATGCTCGACCTCGTGGGCCAGACGCCGCTCGTTCGCATTCGCGGCGCGTGGCTGGATTCGAGCGCGTCCGGCGCGCGGCCTCGCGCCGCCGTCTGGGCCAAGATGGAGCATCTCAATCCCGGCGGCAGCGTGAAGGATCGCATCTGCCGCGCGATGATCGAGGACGCCGAGGCGCGCGGCACGCTCCGTCCACCCGGACCGATCGTCGAGCCCACCAGCGGCAACACCGGCATCGGCCTCGCGTGGGTCTGCGCGGTGAAAGGCTATCGTCTCATCCTCACGATGCCGGAGAGCATGAGCCTCGAGCGACGACAGCTCCTCGAGGCCTATGGCGCCGAGATCGTGCTCACGCCCGCGGAGGCACAGATGGATGGCGCGATCACCAAGGCGCGCGAGATCAAGGAGCGCACCCCCGGCGCGTTCATGCCCTCGCAGTTCGACAACCCCGCCAACCCGTCGGTCCACGCGCGCACCACCGCGCACGAGATCCTCGGCGCGATGGAGGGACTCTCCCTCGACGCGTTCGTCGCCGCGGTCGGCACGGGCGGCACCGTGAGCGGCGTCGGTCCCGAGCTGAAGAAGGTTCATCCCGACGTGCGCATCGTCGCCGTCGAGCCCGACTCGTGCGCCACCATCTCGCGCGGCGAGAAGGGCCCGACCAAGATCCAGGGCATCGGCGCCGGGTTCGTTCCCGCGAACTTCCGCGGTAGCGTCATCGATCAGGTCCGCACCGTGAAGGACGACGACGCCTGGCGCACCAAGCTGCGGCTCGCGCGGCGGGAAGGCCTGCTCGTCGGACCGAGCGCGGGAGCGAACGTCTTCGTCGCATTCCAGCTCGCCACGGAGCTCGGCGAGGGCAAGAACGTAGTGACCGTGCTCTGTGACACCGGAGAGCGCTATTTCAGCCTCGACGAATACTTTCCCGGCGTCAGCGCCGACGACGTCGACCGCGTCGACGACAGCGCCAGCGATGGCGGAATCGGAGCATCCCTGTGAGCCATCGTCTCGTCCTCGCAGGTTCGCGCGTGCTCGTGGTGGGCGTCGGCGGTCTCGGCTGTCCCGCGGCGCTGGCGCTGGCATTGGCGGGTGTCGGCACCATCGGCATCGCCGACGACGACGTGGTCGAGGCCGGCAACCTGCATCGCCAGATCCTCTACCGCGACGAGGACGTCGGTCAGTCGAAGGTCGAGGCAGCGGCGGCGGCGCTCCTTCGCGCGGTGCCGGACCTGCGCGTCGAGCGCCATCACACGCGCATGCTTCCGCAGAACGCCGTCTCGCTCGCTTCGCGCTACGACGTCATCGTCGAGGGCAGCGACAACTTCGCGACCAAGTTCCTCGCCGCCGACGCCTGCCGCATCGCCAAGAAGACCGTGGTGCACGCCGCGGCCGTTCGCTGGCACGGCACGGCGCTCGCGGTCAGCGCGACCGGCGGGCCGTGCTACCGCTGCCTCTTCGAGGACCTACCCGGGGGCGACGCGCCCAACTGCGCCGAGGCCGGCGTGGTCGGCCCCGTGGTCGGTGTCGTCGGTGCCGTGCAGGCCGATCTCGCGGTGTCGATCCTCCGCGGAGAGGACGTCGCAGGCACGCTCTTCACGTTCGACGGCAAGACGCTCGAAGCGCGCCGTCGCAAGATCCCGCGTCGCACCGATTGTCCGCTCTGCAGCGACAAGCGCTCCATCCAGCGCATCGACGCGGCTCGTTACGCCACTGCTACTCCCAACCTCTAGACACGAGCCAAGCCATGGACACCATCGTTCGAATCCCTGCTGCCCTTCGAAGCCTGACCGCCGGAGCCGACGAGGTGAAGGCCGCCGGTGGCACCGTCGGCGATGTCATCGAGGACCTGGAGAAGAGGCATCCGGGGCTTCGTGATCGGCTCCTCGACGAGAAGGGCGTGCGCCGCTTCATCAACATCTACGTCGGCGAAGAGGACGTGCGCTTCAGCGGCGGTCTCAAGACGGAGCTCAAGGCCGGCGACCAGATCACCATCGTCCCCGCGATCGCGGGAGGCTGAGCAGCGCCATGGCCACCGACATGCGCGTGCGGTACGGACGCCAGATCCGCTTGCCCGAGATCGGCGAGGAGGGACAGGCTCGTCTCCTCGCGAGCGAGGTGGTGATCGGCGGCGCCGGCGATGCGCGCATCGTGGAGGCCGCCTACGTCGCGCGTGCCGGCATCCGCGTCGTCGACGATGCGAAAGCCGAGACGCAAGCCAAGACGAAGGCACTCGCCGACGGCAGCGAGAAGGTCCGCGTCGACGTGCTCGCCTCGTGCGGCCTCAAGGACGTGAGCGTGCGCGAGGTCGGCGACGGCGCGCTCCGAGCGCTCCTCGCGATGCGGAAGATCCTCGGCATGAACGACGGAGCCGGAGGAGGCAAGCCGTGACCGGAGCCCTCCGCGTCCGGCGGATCGAGTCCGTCGTCGAGGCGGTCGGCAACACGCCGCTCCTGCGCCTCCGCGTGGTCACCAAGAACGCGCCGGACGTGCCCGTCTACGCCAAGCTCGAGTTCGAAAACCCGGGCGGGAGCGTGAAGGACCGGGCGGCGCTCCGCATGATCCAGGACGCGCTGAAGGACGGCCGGCTCCGCCGTGGTAAGACGCTCATCGACTCGACGAGCGGCAACACGGGCGTCGCGTACTCGCTCTTCGGCGCTGCGCTCGGCATTCCGGTGAAGCTCGTGATGCCGTCGAACGTGTCGAAGGCGCGCAAGGACATCGCGCGCGCGTTCGGCACCGAGATCATCTTCTCCGATCCCCTCGAGGGCTCCGACGGCGCCATCCTGATCGCCAAGAAGATGGCGGCCGAGGATCCGGACACGCTGTTCTACCCCGACCAGTATGCGAACCCGGGCAACCCGCTCGCGCACTATCACGGCACCGGCGTCGAGATCCTGCG
>JAYTZB010001308.1:0-4862 GCA_043742085.1 Polyangiaceae bacterium | reverse complement strand
ATCAAGGGCATCGCCGATGCGAAGGCCAAGCTCGGCGCAGGCGTGAAGATCGCCCTCGTCGTGAAGCCGCCGCACTGCCAGGCGGACCTCAACGTGTATGCGGATTGCGCCGGCAAGTGCGACGCGTCGATCTCCGGTGGCAAGGCCAAGGTCGAGTGCGAGCCGGGCAAGCTCTCCGGCAAGTGCGACGCGAATTGCGAAGGCTCTTGCGACGTCCAGGCCGGCGCGAAGTGCGACGGCTCCTGCAGCGGCACGTGCGACGCCGAGATCAAGGGCACCTGCTCCGGCAAGTGCAACGGCAAGTGCGACGGCAAGGACTCGAAGGGCGTGTCCTGCGCGGGTAGCTGCGAAGGCAAGTGCGAAGGCGGCAAGATCCAGGGCGAGTGCAAGGGCAAGTGCGGAGGCGAGTGCAAGCTCAAGGCCTCGGCCAAGTGCGAAGGCACCTGCACCGGCAAGTGCACTGCCGAGTTCAAGGAGCCGAAGTGCACCGGCGAGATCACGCCGCCGAAGATGAGCGCCGACTGCAAGGCTCACTGCGATGCGAGCGTCTCTGCCAAGGCGGAGTGCACGCCGGCACAGGTCGGCCTCACCGCCAGCGGCAACGCCGATGTGAAGGCGTTCGAGAACCTCAAGGCGACGCTCGAGAAGAACCTCCCGCTCGTCCTCAAGGTCGCCATCGGCATGGGCGATCGCGCGGCAAAGGTCGCCGCGAACGGCAAGGCCGTCATCGAAGGAACGATGTCGAGCTTCAGCGAGATCGCCGGCTCCGGCGGCGGCTCGGCGGCGCTCACGGTCGGTCAGCTCACGGCGTGTCTCGGTGACACGTTCAAGGGCGCCATCGGCGCGGCGGGCAGCCTCCAGGCGAACGTCAGCGTCTCGGTGAACGTCTCGGCGAGCGCGAGCGGCAGCGCCGGCGGCGGCGCCGGTGGCGGCGCCAAGAGCGGAACGGCTGGGAGCCTCTCCCAGCAGTGAGCAGCGCCAGCGGCTCTTCTTCCGGGCGCGGACATCGGGCCATCGCGCTCGCCACCACGGGGCTCCTTCTCGGAGCCGTCGTGGCGGCGTGTGGATCGTCGCCGCCCCCGGTGGCGAAGACGAGCGCGGCGGTCTCCACGCGGTGTCCGGATCTGGCGAAGGCCGACGAGGTCGCAGCGTTCGACTTCGCGAAGGAGTATCAGCTCTCGCGCGACGCGGCGGACAAGCTGAAGGCGGCAGCGCTGGCCTCCATGGAGGTCGGCCTGCTCGCCGACAAGCTCGATGCCGAGCTCGGGATCGCGTGCGCGCAGATCGCGCACGACCTGGGAAACAAGGGCGATTGGCGTAGCGGCAACGAGGCGTGCGGCGCGGCCATCAAGGCGGTGCACGACGCGCGCGCGAAGCTCGGCGGCAAGGCAACGGCGACGCTCGTCGTGCGCGTGCCGGTGTGCTTCGTCGACGCGACGCTCATGACGAAGTGCGCGAGCATCTGCGATTCGTCGGTGCCTGCGGGCCGCGTCAAGGCGGAGTGCGACGCGAAGGCCGGACGTTGCGACGGCAACTGCGACGGCGTCTGCGAAGCGAAGACCGCCAGCAAGTGCGACGGCACCTGCAGCGGTAGCTGCGATGGCGCGATCAAGGGCACGTGCGGCGGTCGCTGCAAGGGCACGTGCGACGGTCGCCCGGTCTCGGGGCCGTGCGCCGGCGTCTGCGCGGGCACCTGCGAGAAGGGCGCGAGCACCGGCGAGTGCAAGGGCACCTGCAGCGGCTCGTGCAAGATGAAGGCGGCGGGCATCTGCGACGGCGTCTGCGCGGGCACGTGCACCGTCGAGCTCGCGGACGCCAAGTGCGCGGGCGAGTTCAAGACCCCCGACGTCAGCACCGACTGCCGCGCTCGTTGCGAGCTCGCGGCGATCAACCAGACGGAGTGCTCGACGCCGCAGGTGGGCATGGTCATCAGCGGAACCGGGCCGAAGGATCGCGACACGACCGACGCGATGAAGACCGCGGTCGACAAGTCGTTTCCGGCGCTGCTCAAGATCCTGTTCGAGGTCGGCGACAAGGGCGGCAAGCGCGTCCTCAACGCGCAGGCCGTCATCGAGGGGACGCGCAAGGGCATCCCCGACATGGCGCTCTCGGGCGGCAAGGCCACGGCGCCCGCCGCCGAAGCGCAGCTCACGAAGTGCTTCGACGACGCGTTCAAGAAGGCGGAGTCCTACGCCGCGACCGTCAAGACGGGCCTCGATCAGGCCCAGGCCGTCAAAGAAGAGGCGACGAAGTAGCCGCGGCTCTGTCTCCGGGGGTGATCCTCAGCAGCCGGGGATGCCCTGGCCTGCGCCGATGAGGCACGGCACGCACACCTCGGTCGGGCTGCACTTGTCCCTGAAGACCTTCTGGATGGGACCGAGCATCTTCGAGAAGCACACGTCGATGCACACGCCCGGATCGCCGAGCACGTTGCACTGCTTGGGCTTGGCGTCGACGAGCGATGCCGGCGCGCACACCTTCGAGCGCGGGCAGATGTCGGGGACCATGCTGTCGCGCTGATCGGCGGGCGCGGCGTCGGGACTGATGCACACGCCTTGATGGTGACAGCACGTCGGCAGCTGCGTGCCGGGACCGCCCTTGCAGGCATCCTGGTAGACCCCGATGGCATCGCAGATGTGCGTGTCGCTTCCGTCGCGCGGGTCGACGCAGGGCGCGCAGCGCTCGTCCTCGTCGCAGACGTCCTTCTGGAGCTCGTTCTTGTGCGCGTCGATGTCCTTGATCATCGTGCTCATGCAGACGCCGGGCTTGCCGCCCACGAAGAACGTGCAGGACTTCAGCTTGCCGCCGTTCGCCTCGAGGATCTTGTCGGGGATGCACGAGTCGCTGCCGCCGTCGCACGCGGGGAGGTTCGCGATGGCCGTCTTCGCACCGTCGTAGCAGTGCCCCTTGTCGTTGCCGCAGGCCGTCAGCTTGCTGAGATCGGGCTTGGCGAAGCTGCCGCTGCACGTCTTCACCTCGCTGACCGCGCGCGACGGCTGCTCGACCGTCAAGTACGTGGTCTCGCCGACCGTGCACGCCGCCGTGGTGACGCTCGCCGCGACCAGGAAGGCGAAGCGCCTGGCGATCATTTGCAGCCGGGCACGCCCTGGCCGCTCACGAGGGTGCACGGAACGCAGACCTCGGTCGTGCCGCAACCCTCGGAGCTGAGGATGCCGATGCCGCTGGCGAGCTTCATCATCGAGTTGAAGCACTGGTCCATGCAGACCCCGGCGCCGAGCAGCCCGCCGCTGCAGGTGACGGGCTTACCCGCCACGAACGCCGCCGGGACGCACTTGTTGCCGCTCGTGCACGAGTCCTGCGGCGCCTGGCTGCGCTGAGCCTCGGGGACCGCGGTCTCGACGATGCACACGCCGTTGCTCTTGCCGTTGGTGGTGCAGCACGCCTGGGCCGGCGGGACCGCAGCGCCCGCATCGCCGCCGGCGCCCGCCTGCGCGGCCGAGCACGCGTTCTGGTGGACGCCGATGGGCTGGCAGAAGGGCGTCGGAGCGCCACCGTGCGTGGGATCCGTGCAGGGTACACATAGCTGAGTGGCGCTGCAGACGTCCGGCTTCAGAGCGCTCCCGCCCTGCTTGATGATTTCCGGGATCAGGCTGGCGGTCACGCACCCGCCCGCTCCGATGATCGAGGTGCACGTCTTCAGCGGCTGACCGCCGGCCTGGAGGATCTCGTCGGGGACGCAGACCTCGGCGGCGTTCGGGCAGTCGGTGAGCATCGACGCGAGGGACACCTTGTCCTTCGCGAAGCAGTGACCCTTGCCGCCGCCGCACGCGGTGAGCGTGGCGAGATCGGGCTTTACGAAGTCGGTCGTGCTGCACGTCGCGGCTCCACCGGCCGCGGTGCTGGCGCTCGCGCTCGCGCCCGATGCGGATGCGCCCTTGGCGGCGGCGGCGCCGGCGTCGTCGGTGACGGGCGAGTCCTGGGACGTGATGTACGTGGGGCTGTCGAGGGTGCACCCGGCGGTAGCGGCTGCCGCTGCAAGTGCGATCCAGATCATACGTCCGTGGTTTGTCATCTCCCGACCTCCGCACGTCCTCGTTGCGACGAGCATGCCGTCGCGCGCGGCTGTCGCCGGCAGGCGAGTTTCGGGGGAGGATGCGGGCTCGAGGCTGCTCGCTCAGCGTTGCCTACTCTGACCCACCGGTCACGCGCTCACTCGATCACCCCGGATCACGGCGGTCACGGCGATCACCCGTTCACGGCGGTCAGGCGACGAGGACCGTGCCGACCTCGCCGGGGGACGTGACCGCACGCGTGAGGTCGCCGCGCGAGAGCCGGCCCACGATGTGGACGGCGCGGACGCCCTGCGCGATGGCGGCGAAGGACTCCTCGAGCTTCGGGATCATGCCCTTGGTGACGACGCCGTCCGCGATGGCGCGCTGGCCCTCGGCCAGCGTGAGGCGGCCGATGCGCGAGGACGGATCGTTGAGATCGCGCATGACGCCCGGCACGTCGGTGACGAGAACGAGCGCGCGAGCGTCGAGCCGGATCGCCACCTGATTCGCGACCGCGTCGGCGTTGATGTTGTAGACGCCGCCCTTCTCGTCGGCGCCGAGGCAGGCGATGACCGGGACGAAGCCGTCGCCGACGAGCAGGCCGATGAGCGCGTCGTTGACGCCCACCACGTCGCCGACGAAGCCGAAGTCGACGGGCTCCGGGCCTCCGCCGCTCACCATCTTCGGCGGTCGCCGGGTGGCGAGCACGGTGCAGGCGCTCGCGCCGTGGAGGCCGACGGGCTTCGCG
Organism: Polyangiaceae bacterium; assembly: GCA_043742085.1. GTDB lineage: Bacteria > Myxococcota_A > Polyangia > Polyangiales > Polyangiaceae > Labilithrix. The sequence continues at coordinate 101 of JAYTZB010001308.1, read as the reverse complement.
CCGCCCGCGATCAGCGCCGCGCAGAGATCGACGTTCACCTTGCCGGCGACGGTCATCTTGATGACCTCGAGCGTCTCCTCGTCGGTGATGCGGCGACCGCC
>JAYTZB010001307.1:0-5275 GCA_043742085.1 Polyangiaceae bacterium | reverse complement strand
GTCGGCCTCGCCGACCTCTCCCATGCGCATTCGCCAGATCTTTCGCCCGCTCTTCGCCTACCTCGTCGCCGCCACCATCGGGCTCGCCCTCGCGATCGTGCTCGCGCCCACGCCGGCGTTTGCCGACGAGGCCGCTGTGCAGCGCGTCGAGGAGCTCAAGAAGCGCGGCAACCAGGCCATGTTGGACCTGAACTACGGCGAGGCGCTCGACGCGTACACCGCAGCCATCGCCATCGCGCCCGACGAGGCGACGCTCTACTACAACCTCGGTCGCGCTCACCAGGCACGCGAGGACTATCCCGCGGCGCTCGATGCGCTCGACCAGTTCGCGCGCAAGGCCTCGCCCGACGTAAAGGCGCGCGTCCCCAAGCTCGAACAGCTCATCGCGGACGTTCGCTCGCGCGTCGGCACGCTCAGCATCCAGTGCAGCGCCGACGTGCCGGACGCCACGGTGTCGGTCGGCGACAAGAGCACGCTGCGCGGTTGCTCGACGGCACCGAAGGTCGTGCGCGTCAGCGTGCCCTCGCGCACCGCAGTGCTCGAGGTGCGCCTCTCGGCCGAGCGCTACCAGAGCCAGACCGCGCGGGTCGCCGTGGAAGGTGGCGGACCGCCGGTGAACGTCTCGCTCAAGGTGCTGGCGAAGGCATCGTCGGGCACGTTGCTCGTACGCGCGACGCCGCTCGATGCGCGCATCTCGATCGACGGCGTAGAGCGCGGGAATCCTCCGCTCGAGGTGCCGCTGCCCGCCGGAGCGCACACGCTCGACGTTCGCGCCGATCGACACGACTCCTCGCATGTCCCGGTGGTGGTCGAAGCCGGTCGCACCAAGGACGTCAACATCGATCTCCAGAGGTCGGCGCCGATCACGACGAAGTGGTGGTTCTGGACCGGCGTGGGCGTCCTTGCGGTCGGAGTAGGGGTCACCATCTGGTACCTCGTCGCCCAGCCGGAGAAGGACGCAGGCACCGGCACCATCGCCCCTGGCCAGGTGTCGGCCCCGCTCGTTCGTTTCTGATACGCTCGGTGCGAATGGCCGGAGCCGTGCCCACCTCTGAGAATGGCCGCGGCATGCCGCAGCCCGGGGACACGATCGACGGCAAGTACCTGCTCATACGCGTGCTGGGCACCGGTGGCATGGGCGTCGTGTTCGAGGCCGAGCACCTCCGGCTGAAGCAGCGCTGCGCGATCAAGATGCTCTCGCCGGAGATGCTCCGCGAGGCCGACATCATCCATCGCTTCGAGCGGGAGGCACGCGCTTCGGCGCTGCTGAAGAGCCCGCACGTCACCCGCGTCACGGACGTCGCGACCACCGCCGAGGGCGTGCCGTACATCGTGATGGAGCTGCTCACCGGTCACGATCTCGACGGTGAGCTCCAGGCGCGCGGGCACGTACCGTATCCGCTCGCTGTAGACTACATGCTTCAGGCCTGCGCAGCGGTCGCCGAGGCACATGCTGCCGGGATCATTCATCGCGATCTGAAGCCGGGAAATCTCTTCCTCGCTCAGGATCCAGACGGCGTGATGGTGAAGGTCCTCGACTTCGGCATCTCCAAGATGATGGAGGAGGAGTCGAAGCTCACCAGCGCCGGAATGACCATGGGAACCGCGCTCTACATGTCGCCCGAGCAGCTTCGCTCCGCGGCGCAGGTCGATGCGCGCTCCGACATCTGGTCGCTGGGCGTGATCCTCTACGAGCTGCTGTGCGGGCAGACACCGTTCACGGGGTCGCTCACCCAGCTCGCGGCGGCCATCGTCTCCGAGGACGCGCCGGACATCGCAGGGCGTTGCGCGCTGCCGCCCGAGCTCGCCGCCATCATCCATCGCACGCTCCGTCGCGCGGCCGCCGAGCGCTTCGCCAATGTTCCGGACCTCATGGCGGCGCTCATCCCGTTCGCCCCGCCGGAGAGTCTCGGGGTGGCGGTGGCCGTCCAGATCGCGCGTCGCGGTAGCTCACGCCAGCTCCCGGCCGTGTCGCTCCGTCCGTCGAGCCCAGATTTCGTGACCGACGAGGCCGCCGCTCGCACCATCGCGCGCGACGTCTCCACGAGCCACGCGCACGAGGTCAACACCGCGGCACGCCATGACTCGTCCTCGCGAAAGCTCCTGATCGTCGCGCTCGCCGTGGTCGCCGTCGTCGCGGCGTGCGGAGCCCTCGCGGTCGGTGTCGTTCTCTTCCGGCGACCGACCGCAGCGCATCCGCCGAACGCCGCAGGCTCGTCGACGATGGTGACGACGGCAGGCAGCGTGGCAGGCAGTGCGGAGCCGCCGGGGATCACCGACGTGGTCGGGACCGCGGGCGCGGGGACGAGCGCGCCGGCCGGCAGCGCCACCGCCATGCCGACGCCCACGGCTACCGGTGAGACGGCGACCAGCACCACGACGAGCGGACCGAGAGCGACGAGCGCGCCGGCGCACACGGCGGCGCGGCCGCCGACCACGGGTGCTACGACCGCGTCGGCGCCGCCGAGCCATCCGACCGCGTCGGCGACCGCGGCGCCACGTCCTACGGCTCCGGCAGCGACGGCACCGCCGTTTCTCTGAATCGCGGCGCCACGCCGATCGAGCGCGTCACTGCAGCAGATCGAACGAGGCGCGCGCCGCCGGCCCCCTGTGCTCGGTGCCGAGCGCTTCACCGATCTCCGGCTGCGCGACGATCGAGAGCGCGCCCGAGAGCGTCATCACGGCGAGCATCGTGATCGTCGCGGCGCGGCGACGGCGCAGCGGACGCGTCGTGGCGTCCTCGGTGTCGGCGAGGAGCGCGATCGGCTCCGCCGCCGCCGCGCGATACGAGCCGACGCGACGATCGACGCGGACCAGGACGGAGACCGCGCCGGCCTTCGTCACGATGGGCGCGAGCGCCGGATCGTGCATGAAGCGATCGGCAGCGACCACCTCGTAGCCCGTGCGTACGTGGCTGTTGGCGTCGCCGCTGGCGCCGGCCCACACGTCCTTCAGGAAGCTTATCCGCGCTCCGTCGACGAGGAACGCGATCAGCATCGAGACGGCGGCGAGCGCGCAAACCGCGAAGAGCGGCGGCAGCTCCCATGGCTCGACCACGAGCACCGCGGCCGCGGCGAGAACGCCCGCGCATCCCGTGAACGCCACGTTGAAGCCCTCGGCGGCGTCGTTCCCGATCAGGCCTCGTAGCGCACGCGCCGCCAGCACGAGGAACACCGACACGACGAGCGCGGGCAGCGCGCCGAGGACGACGCCGGCCAGCAACCAGGAGATCGGCTCCGTGCTGTCGACGAGCCCGCCGAGGTCCCTGATGGCGAGCGCGCCGCCGGCGTCACGAATCGCGAAGAGCACTACGCCCTGGACGATGACACCCACCACCGCGCCTCCGACGGTCGGCAGCACGAGGGCCGCGGCCATCCGCGAGCGCGCCTCCGGAATCGACGAAACGACGCGACCCACGACGACGGCGAGCACCGCGGTGGCCGCGACGCCGATCCAGAACGCCTCGAGCGAGTACTTCGCGACGAGGTCGGCGTGCATCGCGAGCACCGCGATGGTCACGGACACGAGCGCCAGCGGGAACGTCGGACGCGGCGGCGCACCGAGGCGCGTGAAGGCCTGCGCCGCAGCCTCCGCATGCCGCTCGCGAAGCAAGGGCAGGGGGGGCCGGGGGGGCTGGGGGGGCCGGGGGGAAGCCAGAGACTCGACGGGCGGGGGTGCTGCTGCGTTGGTCACGGGCGTGTGAGACGGACGCCCGGGGCCAAGGTTTTGTTCCGCTCGCGCTTAATTCAGCGCTTCTTGCCCTTGAAGATCGAGATGAACGAGCTCCACATCTGCTTCAGGCGGCTCCCGACGCCCTTCACGCCGCCCTTCTTGGCGTTCGTGCGGTGGACGAGGTGGGTGGGCCTCGCGCCGGGCTGGAAACCGTACAGCGAGTAGAGGTTGATGAGATCGGCGACGACGTCGGAGATGCCGCGCGTCTCGAGGTCGTGCGCCTGGCAGTAGCTGTCCGGTTTGTTGCGGATCATGCACTTGGCGATGATCAGCATGACGTTCGGATCGATGAGCTCGCCGTTGCCGTCGAGGAACTGCTTGTAGGAGAAGAAGCGGTCGGCCGGCGCGACCTCCGGGCTTCCGTCCTGCGACTTCGGCGCGCGCAGCGAGTTGATGACGCTGTACTCGTGCCGGAGATACGCCTCGATGGTGTTGTTCTCGTCGGCGCGCTCGTACTCGATGAACTTGTGGAACGCGTCGTAGAGCGTCTTCGGGTTCGCGTACGCGCCGCTGATCAAATAGTAGAACGTGGCACCGAGCGAGTAGACGTCGGCGGGGCGGCCGACGCTCTTCTGGATGCGCGCGCGGACGTTGGTCTCCGACGTCTCGCGGTACGGGCGGCCGAGCACGAGGCGCTTCCTGGCACGGTCGGCGTAGAGCACCGGGTACTGCTGATCGCGATTGAACAGCGAGAACGAGTCGTTCTTCGCGATCTGGATGTAGAAATCCTCGAAGTACTCGACCTCGGGCAAGCCCTGCTGGACGTTGACGAGGATCTCGATGATGTTCGTCTCTTGCTCGGGGCTCTGGAAGAAGAGCGTGCCGGGGACGGCCGTCTTCATCTGGGTCATGCCGAAGTGGACGTCGTCGTCGGAGAGCTTCGCGACATTGAAGTCGGCGAGGCGCACCTGGAGTGTCGCGCCGCGCAGGTTCGGATCGGGCAGACCGATGAGGATGTTCGCGGGCTTGATGTCGCGATGGCAGATGTTGCGAACGAGGTGCGAGTACTCGACGGCGCTCGAGACGGGGATCATGTAGTCGAGCACGCGGAAGAGGCGCTCGCGCATGTCGCACTGCAGCAGCTCCTCCTTGTGACCGCGCACGCGCGAACCCTTGAGGCGCTCCTCGAGGCTCATCTCGAGCTTCTCGAGGATCATGAACTCGGTGTCGACCTTGTCCCGGATGCTCGCGGGGAGAAAATTCAGGTCCTCGTTCTCGCCCGAGCACATCAGCTCGACGATGTTGGGGTGACCCTGAACGCGCTCGAGGAGCTCCTTCTCCATCTGGAAGCGCATGTGATCTTCTTCACTGACGCCCTTCTGGAGGATCTTGATGACGATGGGCTTCCGGTAGTCGGTCTTCGACTCGAGCCAGCGCTCCTCGCCGAGATACGCCTTCGCGAAGCGACCGGAGCCGAGCTCGATCGGCTGGCCACGCGCATCGAGCACGAACGAGTACGCGCGCGAGCGAGTGATGTGGAACGCCGACGCGCGGTTCTCGCGCGGCTGCTGATCGGCGCGAAGGCCGAGCGACTGCGGAGGTC
>JAYTZB010001306.1:0-2677 GCA_043742085.1 Polyangiaceae bacterium | reverse complement strand
CCCTTCGAGCGGAAGACGTTCACGCGGAAGCGATTGCCGCCCACCGTGACGGCGAGGTTCATCTCGAGGTTCGTCTTGAACTCCTCGCGCTGCGCCGGCGTCATCAACGAGTCGGCCATGCGGTCGAGCATCTCGGTGGTCGCGGGCACCTTGCCGGAGAGGCCGACGCCATCGCAGCGGAACGTCGGCGCGCTCTCGTTGGTGAGATACAGGTCGGAGGCGTTGACCTTGATCATGTGCTCGAGCAGCTGCGCGAGCGCGGGGTCGACGCCCGGCGCCGCGGTGGCAGGCGCACGAGGAGCGGGGGCGGGAGCGGGCGCGAAAGCAGGAGCCGGTGCGGGCGCGGCGGCGGGGACGAAAGCGGGGGCGGGGGCGGGGGCGACCGGGCGACCGGGCATCTCCTTCGTCGTCTTGATCGAGTACGAGCCGGCGCCGTTCACGTGAGCCCCCGTCCGGCCATCGCCGCGAGCTGCTCGGAGGACGGGCATCGTGAGCGAGCCTCGTCGAGGCTGATGGTGCCGGCGCTGACCAGCTCCATGAGCGCGGCCTCGAGGGTCTGCATGCCCAGCTTGCCGCCGACCTGCATGACGCTCTGGAGCTGATGGGTCTTGCCCTCCCGAATGAGGTTCCTCACCGCCGGCGTGCCGAGCATGATCTCGAGCGCCGCCTGGCGTCCGCCGGCCTTCTTCTTCACGAGCATCTGCGCGACGACTCCAAGGAGTGATTCGGAGAGCATGGTGCGCACCTGCGCCTGCTGCTCGGTGGGGAACACGTCGATGATGCGATCGATGGTCTTCGGTGCGCTCGCCGTGTGCAGCGTGCCGAAGACGAGGTGGCCGGTCTCCGCCGCCGTGAGCGCGAGCGAGATGGTCTCGAGATCGCGGAGCTCGCCGACGAGGATGACATCCGGGTCCTCGCGGAGCGCGCTGCGCAGCGCCGCCGTGAACGACTTGCTCTGCGAGCCGATCTCGCGCTGGTTCACGAGCGATTTTTTCGACTTGTGGACGAACTCGATGGGGTCTTCGAGCGTCAGGATGTGACCCGCCTCGGTCTCGTTGATGAGATCGATCATGGCCGCGAGGGTCGTGGACTTGCCGCTCCCGGTCGGTCCCGTCACGAGGACGAGGCCCTTCTCGGCCTGGGCGAGGGTGCGCAGCACCGGCGGGAGCCCGAGGTCCTCGAAGCGCGGGATCTTCTCCGGGATCTGACGGAAGACGGCGCCCTCGCCGCGGTCGTGCATGAAGGCATTCACGCGGAAGCGAGCGCCCGTGCCGAGCGTGTAAGCGAAGTCGACCTCGAGGTGCTCCTGGAAGTGACGGCGCTGGTGATCGTTCATCACCTCGAAGATCAGGCGGTGCGTCTCGTCGGGGAGGAGCGCGGGGTGGTCGATGCGCACGAGGTCACCCTGGATGCGGACCATCGGCGGCTCGCCCGCGGAGAGGTGGAGGTCGGAGGCGCGTCGCTCCATCGCGAAGCGAAGCAGATCGGAAGACGAGATCATCAGAGCTCCTCGATGCGCTCGACGTGCGCCTTGGCGATGTGGTGGATCTTGCCGCCTGCGTGGACGGCGAAGCTCTTCGACGGGTGGTTGACGAGATCGAGCGTGCGCGCGAAGCCGGAGAGCGACATGAGCGAGCCCGTGACGACCTTGCCGTTGCGGAGGTACACCGCGATCTTGCGCGCGGCGTAGACCACGCCGAGCATCGCGAGCGACTCGAGCGGCGCGTCGCTGACCTCGACGACGAGGCTCACCACCGACGACCGGGCGTAGATGCGCACGATGCCACCCTCCTCGGCGGGGAAGAACGGCGAGTCGTCCTCGAACACGTCCTCGGCCGCGCAATCAGGCGCCAGGAAGATGATCGCGGTACGACGCTCGCGCTCGGTATAGACCTCGACGCGCGCCCGCTGGACCGGGACCCGGAGCTGCTCGAAATGCGATTCGGAGAGGTGCACGTAGGAGGTAACGGCCTGCGCCCTCGGGACTTAAGTGGCTTTTTAACCGGGAATTGACGATTCCTCGCCGAATCCTGGGACCGCTACCTCCGGCGGAGCTCGGCCTTCACGGAGACATGACGCGGCCCGGCGCGCCGTTGGCGCCGGTCACGGTGTGGCAGCTGTTGCAGTCGCCCGCCGTGACCGAGCCGACCATGGCGCGCGTCGTGACCCCATCCGTGACCTTCGCCTTGTAAGGCGCCTGGATCTTCGATTGCGTGAAGAAGTTCCCCGCAGCGTTGACCGGGAGGTTCGTGGTCTTGCCGTTCTTGTCGGTGATGATCACGGTCAGCGCAGGCGGCGGGCCCTTGCCGTCGCAGTCGTTGGGCTCGTGGAGGCTCGGATAGACGGTGCCCGCGATGCGCAGATTCGGACCGCCCTGCACCTGGTGACACGCGTTGCACGCCAGGCCGGGATGCATGAGCGGCGACTTGGTGTTGCCCTGCGTCCAGGTCTTGCCGCTGGTGCACTTGAGGGCGGTCGACCCGCCGTCGCCACCGTCTCCGCCGTCGCCGCCATCCAGTGCGCCGCCGTCGACCGCAGCCGGCGGCGGATCCGTGCAGACCGCACCTTTCGGGGTGCCGGCAGTCACCCAGTCCTGGAACGTCTTGATCTCGGTGGCATCGGGCCCGACGGCCGGCGGAGGAGGCATCGGGCTGGTCGTGCTCTTCATGCGTTCGAG
>JAYTZB010001305.1:0-3681 GCA_043742085.1 Polyangiaceae bacterium | reverse complement strand
CTCGGCCGCCGTGGGATCGGTCGGGTCGTCCTGGTCACCTGCTCGTGGCATTTGCCCCGCGCCGAGCGCGCCTTCCGCGCCGCCGGGCTCGAGGTGGAGGGCGTCGGCGTCGACCCGCCCCAGCCCACGCTCTTCCAGCGGGTCTACTGGCGGCAGCGGGAGCGCCTCTCGTCGTGGAACGACGCCCGCCGCGGGACGCGATAGACGAGATAGAATGCCTGTTCGAATCCTCGTCTCGCTCTCCCTGCTGGCGAGCGTCGCGCTTGCCGGGTGCCCGAAGCCTTCGACCACCGCGGAGGGCGGCGCGGACGGCGCAGCGCTCGACGCGACCACGTCCACCACGAGCGGCGTGACCGCCTTCGATGCGCTCGCGGTGGCGCGCGCCGAGGACCTGCGGCGCGCCAAGGATCTGCCGCCGGACGTGCGCGGGAGCCACGACGTCGTCGCGCGCCGCGAGAGCGCGCGTGCCCTGTCGCGCATCGCCGATACCGCGAGCGTCGAGGGGCTGACCGCGCATCTCGCCGACGAGGACGCCGACGTCGTGACCTGGGCCGCCTACGGCCTCGGCCACGCGTGCAAGACGCGCGAGGATGCGACGGTGAAGATGCTCTCGGCGCGCGCCGCCACGCTCGGCGCCGATGCCGGCGCGGCTCCGCGCGGTGCCGTCCGCGGGACCGCGGAGCTCGAGCCGCGGAGCGCCATCGCGCGCGCCATCGGTCGTTGCGGCGGGAGCCTCGCCGAGCGCGCGCTCGTGTCGCTGCTGAAGACCGGCGGAGCATGGCGCGATCCCGCCCTGCTCGGGCTCGGTGATCTCGCGCGGAACAAGAAGCAGATCGGCGCCGACGCCATGACTGCGCTCCTCGAGGTCACGTCACCGCGTCCCGTGGGCGGGCCTGCGACGGCGCCCGCAGACCTGGCCTTCTATGCGCTCTCGCGCGCGGACGCCGGCGAGGCGTTCGGCAAGCGCGTGGTGGAGGTCGCGGGCGCGGCGCTGGCGCGTCCGGGCGAGTCGCGCATCCTCGCCATCAAGACGCTTGGCCGCGCCAGCAAGGACCTCGCGAAGGAGGTGGCGCCGCAGATCCTCGCGGCGGTGACGGACGCGCACTTCACTTCGGCGGAGCGAGCGGAGGCCGCGCGTGCGCTGGGGTCGCTCGCCGAGCCAGGCCAGTCGGCGGCTGCGGACGCGCTCGCTCGCCTCGTCCCCGACAAGGACGCGCTCGCCATCCAGGGCCTGATCGGGCCCGATTTCCATGTACTGTACACGCTGATCGGGTCGCTCGGCGCCGAGCCCTCGAAGAAGGCGGAGCCGGCGCTGCGGGCGCTCTCCAACATGACGGCGCCGTCGGAGCCAAAGCCTGCGCTCGCGCGTCGCCTTGCCGAGCTGCGCTGCGCGGCGGCGCTCGGGCTCGCGCGCGGCGTGCACGATGCGGAGGTACTGCGGAAGTGTGATGTCGAGACCTCGGAGATCTCGCAGCATGCGCGGCTCGTCTCGCTCCTGCGCCGTCCGCTGACCGGCGAACGAAAGGCAGCGTTCCGAGCGTTCGCAAGGAGCGAGCACCTGCGGATCCGCGAGCAAGCCGTGGAGGCCATCGCGCAGCATCACGAGCTCGGAGACGTGGCCGCAGCGGTGCTTGCCGACGCGCTCGCGTCGAAGAAGGCCGGCCTGGTCGCCACGGCTGCCGACGTCCTCGACCAGCACCCCGACCGCGCGATGGTGCTCGCCGAGAGCGAGCGCCGCGCCGCGCTCGACCCGCGTGCGCCGCCGCCGAGCACCGATCCGGCGCTGGAGCTGTCGCGCGACGTGTCACGCGCGCTCGCCGCGGCGCTCGCGGAAAAATGGCCGGAGGATCGCTTCGAGACGCGCATCGCCCTCATCGAGGCGGCGGCGAGCGTGCGTCATCCGCAGGCGAAGGCCGCCGCGAGCGTCGCGTGCAACGACCCGAACGTCGTGGTCCGCGAGCGCGCGCAGAAGGCGCTCCGCACGCTGGGCGAGAACGTCGGCGCGTGTGATGCGCCGAATCGCGACGCCGTCCCGGCCGCGGAGCTCGGCAAGACCGCGCAGGCATCGCAGAAGGTGATCTTCACGACCGACGCAGACGTCGGGCCGCTCACCTTCGTCCTCGAGCCGGAGCTCTCGCCCATCACCGCGACGCGCATCGCAGCGCTGGTGAGGGCCGGCTTCTACAAGGGCATCGTCGTCCATCGCGTGGCGCCGGGCTTCGTCGTGCAGTTCGGGGATCCCGAGGGCGACGGCTACGGCGGCTCGGGGACCTCGCTGCGCTGCGAGACCTCGCCGGTGTCGTTCGCGCCGCTCGACATCGGCATGGCGCTCGCGGGCCGCGACACCGGCTCGAGCCAGGTGTTCGTCACCCTCGCGCGCACGCCACACCTCGACGGCGAGTACACGCGGGTGGGCCGCGCCGAGGGCGCCTGGGCTTCGCTCGCCCAGGGCGACATCATCGTCGACGCAAAGCTGGTCGAATAGATGGCGACGCTGGCCGGCTGCCCGCGCACCAACGACGCCGTGGACCGGCGCGCGGTCGTCTGAACCTCGGCGCGTCCAGGGTGAGCGTGCGCGTGGACCGTGTTTCGATCGCAAATACCGCTGAATCGTGAGAGCACCGCCCCGGCACTCCGCTTGCTTGGCAAGGCAGCATGGCGCGACATGGCTTGCTCGGGCTCGGCTTCTTCTCCCTCGTGGCCGCGGTCGCCGTGACGGAGGCGTGTGGAGGATCGTCGGACGGCACACCTGCCGATACGAGCGGATCGGAGGCGGGCACCGGTAGCGAGGCCTCCACGGACAACGACGCGAGCGCCGCCGACGACGGGGCGGCATCGGACGGCGAGGTCATCGGCGACGGTGGCTCGAACATCGATCCCGATGCCGGTGACGACGATGCGGGCACGGACGCCGGCCCGTGCAACACGCTAGCGAACACCGCGCCGCCGATCGCGTCGGCCTGCGTGTCGTTCGCGCCGGTCCTCGGCGGCGGGACGCTGGTCGCGGGCACGTACTTCCTCACGCACGTCGCGGCGCTGGCCACGCCGAGCTTCTGTCAGACGAAGTTCGTTCCCACCGGCTTCAAGGAGACGCTCGACCTGACCGTCTCTGCGACCGGAGTCGGTACCGCGGAGACCCACACCAACGTCGGCGGTGGCGGGTCGCGCCATCGCACCGCGACCCTCACGCCCGCGCCCGCCGACAAGTCTCCACTGTCAGCCGCACCGGTGTGCCCGGCTGGCGTACCGGCATCGGTGCAGTACGCATCGATTCTGTCCAACGGGAAGCAGGAGCTCGTCATGCGCCTCGCTTATGGCAAGGGCGAGGGGCTCTACCGCTTCGAGAAGCAATGATCACAGCGTGAGCGTGAACGCCGAACCGACGCACGGATACACCACGCCGTCCTTCGTGCTCTTGCCGGCGACGCAGCCGCTGTTGCCGTCGTCGACGTAGACGTTCGCGGCCTTCAGGCCCTTGTTGACGTAGTCGAGCGTGGCGCCGTTGCTGCCGCTCGGCTGCGGGACGAAGGCATCGCCGATGCCCAGAAAATAGATGCCGTCGTCGTCGTAGGCGTCGAACGTGATTTTCGTGATGTCGCTGGCGGTGACGCCCGCGGCGAGCGGAACGGCGACGCGCTTCACGCCGTTGCCGCCGCCGCCGAAGTAATCGACGGTCATCTG
>JAYTZB010001304.1:0-2111 GCA_043742085.1 Polyangiaceae bacterium | reverse complement strand
ATCCTCCTCATCCGCGACGAGAAGGCGAAGCTCCTCGGCTACCCGACATGGGCCGACTACGTCCTCGAGCCGCGCATGGCGAAGGACGCGAAGACGGTCGCGACCTTCCTCGACGGCCTGAAGAAGCACCTCGCGAAGAAGGGCGACGCCGAGATGGCGGAGTTCCGCGGCCTCCACGCGAGGCTCGGGGGCAAGGTCAATGACCCCATTCCGCCGTCGGATCGCCTCTATCTGGAGGATCAGCTCCGCAAGACGAAGTACGGCCTCGATTCGAAGGAAGTGAGCCAGTACTTCGAGGTGCGGAAGGTGAAGGAGGGGCTCCTCACCATCACGTCGAAAATGTTCGGCATCACGTATCGAAAGGCCGACCTCCCGACGTGGCACGCCGACGTCGAGCCGATGGAAGTCGTCGACACCGCGAGCGGCAAGGTCCTCGGTCGCTTCTTCTTCGATCTCTACCCGCGTGCCGGCAAGTACAAGCACGCCGCCGTCTTCAGCATCCGCGACACGGTGAAGCTGCAGGACGGCTCGCGCCTCGTGCCGATGGCCGCCATCGAGTGCAACTTCCCGCGACCGGGCGCCGGCGGCGCAGCGCTGATGAGCCACCAGGACGCGGTCACCTTCTTCCACGAGTTCGGCCACATCCTCCATCACGTCCTCAGCGAGGCCGAGCTCTCGACGTTCGCCGGCACCAGCGTCGCGCGCGACTTCGTCGAGTCGCCGTCGCAGATGCTCGAGGAGTGGGCGTGGGCAAAGGAGACGCTCGATCTCTTCGCGGTGCATCACGAGACCGGCAAGCCGATGCCGAAGACGCTCCACGCAGCGATGCTCCGCTCGCGCGGCTTCGGTCGCGCGCTCTCCACGCAGCGGCAGCTCTTCCTCGCGGCGCTCGATCAGACGTACCACACGAAGAAGCCGCCCTTCGACACCACCAAGGTGCTGCAGGAGGTGAACGACGCGTACACGCCGTTCAAGTTCGTCGAGGGCACGCACTTCCAGGCGAGCTTCGGCCACCTCATCGGCTACGACGCCGGCTACTACGGCTACCAGTGGGCGCTCTCGATCGCGCAGGACCTCTTCACGCGGTTCAAGAAGGAGGGTCTCTTGAACACGAAGACGGCGGCGGATTATCGCGCGACCATCCTCGCGCGCGGCGCGACCGAGGACGAGGCCACCCTCGTCGCGAAGTTCCTCGGTCGTGCGCCCAACGACGCGGCATACAAGGCGTTCCTCCTCGAGTGACGCGGATGACCCAGGCGAGCGCCAGCACCATCACCGACGTACGCGCGCGACGCCTCGACATACCGATGCGTCGCGCATTCGGCATTGCCGGCGGCGCGCAGGAGCTCGCGCGTAACGTGCTCGTCGAGATCACGCTGGCATCCGGCGTCCGGGGGTGGGGCGAGGCAGCGCCGCTCCCGCCGTTCAACGGCGAGACGCAGGACGAAGCGCTCGCGGCGGTCGCGAAGGCCGGGCCAGAGCTCGTCGGCGAGGACGTTCGCGCGTGGCGCCGGCTCGCCGAGCGCATCTGGTCGCTGTCGTCGTCGGCGTCGGCGGCGTGTGCGCTCGAGACCGCGGTCTTCGATGCGCTGGCGCGCGCGAACGGGACGTCGTTACGCCTCTACTTCGGCGGCGCGGAGGACGAGCTCGTCACCGACATCACCATCACCATCGGCACCGCCGAGGATGCGTCGCGCGACGCGCTCGCGCACGCCGCCTTCTCGACGCTCAAGATCAAGGTCGGCGGACGCCAGGGGCACGACGTCGAGCTCGACGTGGCTCGCGTGCTCGCGGTGTCGGCTGCGCGGCCCGATGCGCGTCTCCTGCTCGACGCCAACGGCGGGCTGTCGATGGACGAGGCGATCCATCTCGCGCGCGAGCTGCGTGCGCACGCCGTGGTGCCGGCGCTCTTCGAGCAACCCATCGCGCCTGGCGCCGGCGGCTGGGAGGCGCTCGCGGAGGTCCGCGCGAAGAGCGGCCTCCCCATCGCCATCGACGAATCGGTGACCCAGGCCGAGGACGTGATCGCCGCGCACCGTGCGGGCGCTGCCGATGCCGCCAACGTGAAGCTCATGAAGTCGGGTATCACCCGCGCGCTCGACATCGTCGCT
>JAYTZB010001303.1:0-1831 GCA_043742085.1 Polyangiaceae bacterium | reverse complement strand
AGACTTCCTTCTTCTGCGTAGGGATGGTGGTGTTGCGCGGGATCATGATGGTCGTCACGCCGCCCAGCGTCTCGATGCCAAGCGAGAGTGGGGTAACGTCGAGCAGGACCATGTCCTTCACGTCGCCGGAGAGGACGCCGGCCTGGACCGACGCGCCGATCGCGACGACCTCGTCCGGGTTCACGCCCTGGTGCGGATCTTTGCCGAAGAACTTCTTGACGGTGTCCTTGACCATCGGGATGCGGGTCGAGCCACCGACGAGCACGATCTCCGCGATGTCCTTGGGGCTCTTCTTCGCGTCCTGGAGGGCCTTCTTGACCGACTCCATGGATCGCTCGATGAGCGGGGCCATCATCTGCTCAAGCTTCGCGCGGGAGATCTTCATGTCGAGGTGGACGGGGCCTCCCGGGCCGACCGTGATGAACGGCAGGTTGATCGACGTCTCCTGCGTGCTCGACAACTCGATCTTCGCCTTTTCGCCGGCCTCCTTGAGGCGCTGGAGGGCCATCTTGTCCTTCTGGAGGTCGATGCCCTGGGCCTTCTTGAACTCGGCCGCCATCCAATCGTTGATCAGGTTGTCGACGTCATCGCCGCCGAGGTGCGTGTCACCGTTGGTCGAGATGACCTGCACGACGTTGTCGCCGACCTCGAGGATCGAGATGTCGAACGTGCCGCCGCCGAAGTCGTAGACGGCGATGATCTCGTCCTTCTTCTTGTCGAGACCGTAGGCGAGCGCCGCCGCGGTGGGCTCGTTGACGATGCGCTTCACCTCGAGGCCGGCAATCTTGCCGGCGTCCTTGGTGGCCTGGCGCTGGGCGTCGTTGAAGTACGCGGGCACCGTGATGACCGCCTCGGTGACCTTCTCGCCGAGATAGTCCTCCGCCGCCTTCTTCAGCTTCTGGAGGATCTTCGCGCTGACCTCCTGCGGGCTGACCTTCTTGCCGCGAACGTCGAACGACGTGTCGCCGTTGTCGGCCTTGACCGTGTGATACGGCATCCGCTTCGTCTCTTCGCCGACCTCTTCAAACCGGCGACCGATGAAGCGCTTGGCGCTGTAGATCGTGTTCTCCGGATTCGTCACCGCCTGGCGCTTGGCGATCTGACCGACGAGGACCTCGCCCTTGTCGTCGTACGCGACCACGCTCGGGGTGATGCGCGACCCCTCCTCGTTGACGATGACCTTGGGCTCACGGCCCTCCATGATCGCAACGCAGCTGTTCGTGGTTCCGAGGTCGATACCGATAATCTTCGCCATGGCGTTCTTGCCTCCGCGCGCGTGCTTGAAACGCGCCACATTCCATTCGAGTCACGGAGGGGGATTCGACGATGGCCGTCAGCCGCGCGCGCCAATCATGGCTTGCGGCTGCGCGACCTTGCCTCGCCGTCTCCCGGCCGTGCTCCGAGTTAGTCGGAGCCAAGCTAATCACACGAGACGGCGCGTCAACGCCTTGCGGCACGGAACTTGAGGGTCGTGCGGCAAAGAGCGCGTCGATGGAGACGAACGCACTTTGTACTTGTGCTTTCCGTGTCGCGTTCGCGGCGCTTTCATGCCGCTTTTGTGGCGCTATTTCGGTGGCCCGCGCCGTTTGCGCTGCAGCTCGAGCTCCTGCTCGACGAGCTTTCGAAGGCTCTGATCGGTGCGCGTCGGCATGTCCAGCTGGTCGTCCGCAACCTCGTTCGCTGCCGAAAGGTTCGGCGACGGCTCGGTGTTCGGCGCCGCGTCGTGGAGCGTCATGTCTGCGCCCGAGGAGACCGCCCCGATCGACGAGGGCGGCGAGATCACGGTGGCGGTCGTCGTGTGCAGCGGCGAGACAGGAGCGGGGGCCATGCG
>JAYTZB010001302.1:0-9409 GCA_043742085.1 Polyangiaceae bacterium | reverse complement strand
CTGGAAGCGTCGCCAGCGCATCATCGCCACTCCGACCTCTCCCATCGCGCACGCGCCCGGCACCGGGCTCGTCGAGGTGAAGGGGCGCGTGCTGCCGAGCGAGCAGGGCATCATCCAGACGCCGTTCAGCGGCCGTCACGCGGTCTGGACGCGGATCACCATCCAGGAGCTCCGCTCGTCGGGTCGCAACAACTACTGGCACACGCTGTTGACCGAGATGGACGGCCGCGTCTTCATGATCGACGACGGCTCGGGTCAGCTCGCGCGCATCATGCCGGCCGGGGCCAACGTGATGCTCGACAAGCAGAACATCGCATCGAGCGGCACGTTCAACGACGCGCAGCCGCACCTCGAGGCGTTCCTCATGTCGCGCGGTCTGAAGAGCACGTCGTTCCTCGGCTTCAACAAGAGCATGCGCTACCACGAGGAGCTCATCGCGCCGGGCGATCCCTGTTATGCGCTCGGACCTTCGCGGCGCGAGCCCGGACCGCCCGTGAACGACGGCTACCGCCTGGTGCCCGGCAGCCAGCTCGTGATGTTCATGGGGATGGGCAGCGAGAACGAGCTGATCCTCACGAACAAAACCGAGCAGCAGCTCACCAGCAAGCTGCTCGGTGGGTTCGTCGCGGGCCTCGTGATGACGGGGCTCGGTCTGCTCGTCGGCTTCGGCGGCGTCGCGCTCGCGATCGTCGCCGCGATCACCGACTGACGGTCAGCGCTGGCGGCGCGGCGGCGCGGCGATGTGCTGCGTCTCGTCGCCGAAGTCGACCTCGACCTCGATGTCGCCGTCACGCAGGATCACGGTCTCGTCGGGGTTGAACGGCTTTGCGGGCTGCTGTTGCCGCTGCTGCCGCTGCTGCTGCTGCTGCTGCTGCTGCGGTTGTTGCTGCTGCTGCTGCGCGGCGGCGTGACGGCTGCTCGGCCGATCGCGATGGCGTGACGTGGTGAGCGCGGCGGGCTTCTTCACGACGGTCTCGCCGTCCCAGTCGTCGCCCACGAGGCCGGCGAGATTCACCGGCGCCATCGACTGCGGTACCGTCGCCGGCTGTTGCACGGCGGTGCGCGCAGCCGCGGCCGGAGGCGGAGGAGCCGCGCCTCCTCGCCGCGAGCCGGGCTGCGGCGCCGGCGCCACGCGCGTGGCCGACGGGCTGCGCGACGCCATCTGTCGCGGCGGGATCATGTGCATGCCGGGTCGGAAGACCTCGGTCGGCATCTCGTCGACGTATTCGCCGTGCCCCGACGCTCGCGATGCCGCCTCCGGGACCTGGACCGAGATGAGGTCGGAGCCCGTGATGTGGATCGGGATGTCGATCGAATCACTCTCCTCCGAGCGCGCGAGCCGCGCGTTGCGGGCTTCGTGAGGCTTGATGTCGAGGCGCGTCGCGTTCTCGCGACCGCTCGACGCCGGCGGCGGCACGTTTTGCGCCTCCGCCATGCGGCTGCGCAGCGTCGCGCCTGCGCCTTCGGTACCCTCCGGCATGCGCGAACGCTGGCCAGCGCGCGTGTTGCGTACCGCAGCCTCCTCGCGGGTCGCTGGCCGCGGATCAGACCTTCCCCCGAGGACCGGCGCGCGCATCCGCTCGGCTGCCGTAGGCGGGGCGGGCATCATGCGGTTGCCGGGAAGCTGCGCGGCCACCGCGAGAGCCTGGACGTCGCGAAGGACGGCGTTCGCCGACGGGTAGCGATCGTCACGCGCCTTCGCCATCGAGTGCGCCACGATCGCCTCGAGCGCGGGCGGCGTCGCGGGTCGTACCTCGCGGAGCGGCTTGGGCGTGGTGTTGATGATCGAGAGGAGGAGCGCGTTGTAGTTCGGCGCGAGGAAGGGCCGCTTGCCGACGATGGCCTCGTACATCATGACGCCGCACGCATAGACGTCGACGCGCCCGTCGAGGTTGCGCTCGCCGCGCGCTTGCTCGGGCGACATGTAATAGGGCGTTCCCATCACCATGCCGGTGCGCGTGAGGTCGAGCTGCTCGTCGCCTCCCTGGAACTGCGGCATCATCTTGGAGACGCCGAAGTCGAGGATCTTCACGATCGGCGGGCAGCCCACGCGGCGAGCCAGGAAGATGTTCTCGGGCTTGATGTCGCGATGCACGATGCCCTTGTCGTGCGCGGCGATGAGCCCGGAGAGCACCTGGATCATGACGTCCGCAATCTCGTCGAAGGGGAGACCGCCTTCGCGCGAGATTCGATCGGCGAGCGTCGTGCCGATCAGCTTCTCCATCACGAGGTACGGGCTGCCGTCGTCGAGGAGGCCGAGGTCGTAGACCTCGCAGATGTTGGGATGGCCGATGGCCCCTGCGGCGCGCGCTTCCTGCTGGAAGCGCTTCACGGCGACGCGCTTCTTCGCCTGCGAAGGGTTGAGGACCTTGATGGCCACGGAACGGCCGAGCCCGAGGTGCTCCGCCTCGTAGACGGTGCCCATGCCGCCCTCGCCGAGCACGCCCTTGACGATGTAGCGACCGCTGACGGTGCGTCCGATGAGATCGGTCTGGAGGTTGCGCGTCGGCTGCAGCGTCCCCGTGACGGGCTGGTGCATGTCGGCCGCGCGGCTGTGCGCGGCGCCATCACGCTCGCGCGGGTCCGACCCGATACGGTGCTTCGCGTGATCGAACCCGAGCGGCTCGGGCCTCCGCTCCGGCGGCGGCATCTCGCTCATGCGCGGGCGCGCGGCGTGCGCGCCGGAGAGGGAGACCTCGATCCGGCGGCCGGTCGTCGGGCAGACCCGCTCCGCCGCGTCGTGCGGCATCTTGCAGTGGGGGCACCGGACGAAGCGATTCATTGGGGTCCGCAGATCGGCAGCATGCAGGCACGAGGATTTCCCGCGCCAATGACGGAGAGTACCGACATGAGCCAGGTGCGAGCAACGCTCCAAGGTGTCCGCGGACACCCCCGTGACTGTCCGGGCCATGGGGTCACGGGCTGGCGGGGCGCCGGCGATCCTCACGATCGAGGTTCATTTATGGGCTGACGTGCTCCGACGCCGCCCTTGCTCACATTGGCGCGCCGGGTGCAGTCCGCTCGCTCGATCCGGAGGACGGCATGAAGGACGTAGCGCGACCGCGGCTCGACTGCGTGCTCGTGGTGGGCCTCGCTGCATGCGCAGGAGGCCTGGCGTGCGCGGCGCCCGTGGAGACCGCGCTGGCGACCGCGCTCGTCCTCGTGGCGCTCGCGCGTCGCGGTGCGCCGATCGTCGCGCTGCTCGCGGCGCTGGCGTTCCTGGTCGGGACCGCTCGCGCCGCGTCGGTGCTGCGCTCCTTCGAGCACGATCGCGACCACGTCGTCGAGATGCGGCGCTGGCCGGCGCGCTGTGTCCTGCGCGGCGTGGTGGCGAGCTCGCCGGTGCTCCTGGGCGACGCGCTGAAGCTCGACGTGGCGGTGGCGCGCGGCGACTGCGGAGAAGGCGAAGGCGAAGGAGGCCTCCACGGGCGCGTCACCGTGCACGTCCCGATGGCGATCGCGCCGTCGCTCGCGCGCGGCGACGACATCGAGGCGACCGCGCAGCTCGCCCCGGGCTACCGCTTCTGGAACGCCGACACGGGCGACCCGCGCCCGTCGCAGGCGAGACGCGGCGTGCTGCTGTCGGGCGGCGCGGAGGACGTGCTGGTCCTTGCGCCGGGTCACGGCCTCGGCGCGCTCGTCGATCATGCGCGAAGCCGGCTGCGGGAGCGCATCGTCCAGACGTTTCCTCCGGACACCGCGGCCATGGCCCGCGCGCTCGTTCTCGGCGAGGACGATCTCACGTCCACGGATCAGCGGGCCTTCCGGCGCAGCGGCCTCGCCCATCTCCTCGCGGTCTCCGGCATGCACCTCGTCCTCGTGGTGGCGACGTTCGTCGCAGCACTGCGTGGCCTCCTCGTGCGCGTGACCGCGGTGTCGACACGCGTTGCGCCGCTTCGTCTCGCCGCTGCGCTCGGTCTGCCGCTCGCGTGGGTCTATGCCGATCTCGCGGGCGGCAGCGGCTCGGCGATCCGCGCCGCGTGGATGACGAGCGTCGCGCTCCTCGCGCACGTGCTGTCACGCAAGCCGGACACCGCCCGCGCGTTCGGTCTGTCGGTGGCGGGCATGGCCATCGCCGATCCGCTCGTCGCCTTCGACCTCTCGTTCGCGCTCTCGGCTGCGGCCACGGCAGGGCTCCTCGGGCTCTCGACTCGTATTTCCAGGCCGTTGCTCGCGCGCATGCCCGACCGCGCGGCGCCCGTCGTGCGCGCGCTCGCAGCGTCGCTCGCCGCGTCCATCGCCTGCGCTCCGGTGCTCGCCTGCATGACCGCCGATCTCCCGCTGGCCGGTGTCATCGCCAACCTCGTCGCGGTGCCCCTCGGTGAGCTCGCGGCGCTGCCGCTCTGTCTCGGCCATGCGTTGCTGGAGCCGTTCTCTGGAGCCGAGCGCGGGTGCGCGTTCGCGGCGTCGGGCGCGCTGACCCTCGTTCGCGGCATCGCGCATGGGTTCGCGCGCCTGCCGTGGGGGACCGCGCCCGTGCCCACGCCGACCGCCGCGCAGCTCGCGGCCATCGCGGTGGGCGTCGCGGCGAGCGCTCGCGCCGTGACCTCGCGGCCCTGGCACTGGGCGATCCCGTGCGCCGTGGCAGTCGCGCTCTTCGAGCTCCAGGCGCGAGCGCGCGGCTCTCCCACCGGTGTGCTGCGCGTCACGATGCTCGATGTCGGCCAGGGAGACGCCGCCATCGTCGATCTGCCGGACGGCACCGCCCTCGTGATCGACGGCGGCGGCCTCGTCGGGAGCCCGGTCGACACGGGCGAGCGAGTCCTGGCGCCGATGTTGCGAGCCCGGAGACGCTCCGGCGTGCGCGCGGCGATCCTCTCGCATCCGCATCCCGATCACTTCGGGGGCCTCCGTCGCGGGCTCGATGCGGTCGCGCTCGGGGCGCTCTGGGACACCGGTCAAGGCGAGGCGGAGGGCGCAGGCGTCGAGTACGCGGGGCTCCTCGCCGACCTCCGCGCCCGCGGCGTTCCCATCATGCGTCCACGCGAGCTGTGCGGAGCGCACGTGCTGGGGGGCGCCCGCGTCGAGGTGCTCGCGCCGTGCCCCGATCCCACCGTCGATCGCGGTGCCAACGACAACTCGTTCGTCGTGCGCGTGTCGCTGGGGCGGCGCTCGGTGCTCTTCGTCGGCGACGCCGAGCACGCCGCGGAGGCCGACCTCGTGGCGGCGGGCGGCGGGTCGCTACGCTCCGACGTGCTCAAGGTCGGTCACCACGGCAGCCGCACGTCGACCACCGAAGCGTTCCTCACCGCCGTCGATCCCTCGATCGCCGTCATTTCCTGCGGGATCCGCAATCGCTTCGGTCATCCGGCGCCCGCCACGCTGGCCACGCTCGCGCGGTCGCGGGCGCGCGTTTTGCGAACCGATCGCGACGGCGGCGTGACCATCACCACGGACGGCACGTCGCTCGAGGTCCATGCCGCTGCCGAGTGAAGCGCGCGACGCGCTACGTGCGCTCGACGATGCCGATGTACGGCAGGTTGCGGTAGCGCTCGCCGAAGTCGAGCCCGTAGCCGACCACGAACTTGTCCTCGATGGTGAAACCGAGGAAGTCGACGTTCACCGCGACGCGGGAGCGCGCCGGCTTGTGGAGGAGCGCGCAGACCTTCACCGAGCGCGGGTTGCGCGTGCGGAAGAGATCCATGAGGTGAGCGATGGTGAGGCCGGTGTCGACGATGTCCTCGACGATGAGGACGTCCTCGCCCGCGATGGGCCGCGAGAGGTCCTGCGTGATCTGGACGACGCCGCTGGTCTCGGTGCCCTCGCCGTAGGAGCGAACGCCGAGAAAATCGATGCGAACGTTGTGGGCGTCGATGGCGCGGCAGAGGTCAGCCGCGAAGATGAAGCTGCCCTTGAGGACGACGACGAGAACGAGGTTCCGGTCCTTGTACTCCGCGCCGATCTGCGCGCCGAGCTCCTTCACCCGGGCGGCAATCTGCTCGGTCGACAGCATCGTGACGAGGCGTTCGCTCATGCGCGTGCTCTCTCGCCTTGACGCGCCCGGATGTAAAGACCCTACTGAGGGGCAAGCATGACCGCAGACAACGGCAGCAGCGACGCCACCAGCAAGGCCCAGAAGCGCCTCGCATTCCTCGAGAAGACCACCGCGGGAGGCAGCGAGGATCCCCTCGCCTGGTACGGCCTCGCGATGGAGTACCGGAAGCTCTCGCGCATCGACGAGGCGCTCCAGACCTTCACGACGCTCCGCACGCGGAAGCCGGACTACGTCGCGATGTACCTGATGTGCGGGCAGATGCTCGACGAGGCCGGCCGCAAGGACGAAGCGCGCGAGTGGCTCGAGTCGGGCCTGGCCGCGGCGAAGGCGAAGGGCGACAGCCACGCGGCGAGCGAGATCGAGTCCGCGCTCTCGCTGCTCGACTAGCTTTCCGACCTCGACGCGTTCGGCGCGCTACCCGGAGGTGGGCGGCTTCTTCTCCGCGTTCCGGAGGTCGCGCGCCGAGCGGATGTCGAGCAACGTGTCCACCAGCGCGTCGATGTCGATCGGCTTCGCGAAGTGAGCGTCGAAGCCCGCCTCCAGCGCGCGCTTCCGATCGGCGCGGCCGGCGTACGCCGTCACCGCGATGGCCGGGGTACGGCCGCCGTCATCGACGGCGAGCGCGCGCACGCGTCCCACGAGCGTGTAGCCGTCCTCTTCCGGCATGGCGATGTCGGAGATGAGGAGGTCGGGGCGCTCGCGCTTGAGGAGCTCGAACGCCTCCGCTGCGCAGTCGGCAGCGAAGACCTGCGCGCTCCGTTGTGTGAGCACCGTCGCGAGCAGATCCCGAGCGTCGGCGTCGTCGTCGACGACCACGATGCGGAGGCCCTCGAGCACTCCTCGCACGCCGGACGTCGACGCGTCACGGGCGGCACTCTTCGGCGGAGCGGGTGCGTTCACCATCGACAATCTAGCTCAACGTTTGTCAGGACAACCTCCCCGAACGGACGAGGCTACGTGTCGCAGTTGCCGAGCGGCTCAGTTCTTCAGCGCGAAGCCGCTGCGCGGCTCAGTTCTTCAGCGCGAAGCCGCTCTTCACGATCCAGCGGACCGTCTCGCCGACCTTCTTGAGCGAGAGCTGACGGGTCAGATCGACGAGCCTCTGGCGGACGTCGTGCTTCGGAAATGTCAGCAGATCCAGCGGCAGCACGCCGAGGCCGTCGGCGATCTGCTTGAGCGTCTGGATGTTCGGGCGAACGAGCCCGCGCTCCATGCTGGAGAGGTGGCCCTTCGATCCGAGCTCACTGGTCTCCGCGAGCTCCTGGATGGTCAAGCCTTCTTCCTCGCGGATCTCGCGGATCCGCTGTCCCACTTCGAGGGCGAGTTTGTCAGGTGCGCTCCTTCTCGGCATGAGTCCATGGTCGAGCAAGCCGCGCGCCAGTCCACGAATCTCCCGCGTTTACGGTGGTTCGCGATGTTACGGGTTCGCCACATCGACGCGACCGCCCCGGCGACGCCCCGGATTGAGGCACGCATGCTCATCGCCGTTCGGGCAACGAACGAGCCGCACCGCGTCACGTCGGCGTCGGCGCCGCCTCGACGCTGCAATGCAGGCCGGCCGGACAGCTCACGTCCTCTCTCACTTGTCGGGAGGGTCGTCCGCGGTCTTCCGTGCAGCGACGGCTCCGCGCAGCGAGGCCAGTCGCGCGCGGATCCTCGACTCCTCGCCGTGCTCGGTCGGCTCGTAGATGGCCTCGCCGACCAGCTCGTCTGGCAGATACGTCTCGCCGGGGACCACGCCCTCGTCGAAATCGTGGGCGTACTTGTAGCCGCTGCCGTAGCCGTCCTGCTTCATCAGCTTCGTGACGGCGTTCCGTAGCTTCATCGGCACCGGCAGGCTTCCGTGCTCCTCGATGAGCGCCTTCGCGCGATGCCACGCGTTCTTCACCGCGTTCGACTTGGGCGTGCACGCCAGATAGAGCGCCGCGTGCGTCATCGGGTAGAGGCCCTCGGGCATGCCCATGCGCCGAAACGCGGCATCGGCATTCGCGACGACGATCAGCGCGCGCGGGTCGGCATTACCGACGTCCTCGCTCGCGAAGACGAGCATGCGCCGCAGGACGAAGAGCGGATCCTCGCCGGCCTCGAGCATGCGCATCATCCAGTAGACGGCGGCATCGGGATCGGAGCCGCGCATCGACTTGATGAACGCGCTGATGACGTTGTAGTGCTCCTCGCCGGCCTTGTCGTAGAGGAGCGGCGCCTTCTCCTCCGATGCGGCGAGCGTCGCCGTGGTGATCGACGTCTCGCCGCGCGACCGCGCATGCTCGGCGGCCGCCTCGAGCACCGAGAGCGCGCGCCTCGCATCGCCTCGAGCGAGCCTGGCGATGGTGCGGATCGCCTCGGCGTCGGCGCTGATGTCTCCGCCGCCGAGACCCTGCTCGTGATCGCCGAGCGCGCGCTCCAGGATGGACACGAGCGCGTCCTCGCCGAGCGCCTCGAGGCGGAACACCTTGCACCGCGAGAGGAGCGCGGCGTTGACCGCGAACGACGGATTCTCGGTGGTCGCGCCGACCAGCGTGATGGTGCCGGCCTCGACATGAGGGAGGAACGCGTCCTGCTGCGACTTGTTGAAGCGATGGATCTCGTCGACGAAGACGAGCGTGCGCTCGCCGCGGTAGTCGAGCCGCTCCTTGGCGGCGGCGACGATGTCGCGCAGCTCCTGGATGCTGCCGAGCACCGCCGAGAACGCGATGAAGACCGATTTCGTGCGCGCGGCGATGACCTTGCCGAGCGTGGTCTTGCCGACGCCGGGCGGTCCCCACAGGATCATCGACGGAACGCGATCCTTGTCGATGGCGTTCGCGAGCAGCTTGCCCGGTCCGACGATGTGAGCCTGGCCCAGGTAGTCCTCGATGCGCGCCGGACGCATGCGCTCGGCGAGCGGAACGGCGCCGGTGCTCACGGCCTCGCGTCGTGCGGCGGCTGCGAAGAGCGTGCTCGGCGGGCCCTGATCGAAGCCGCCCTTGCTGCCACGGGAGCGTGCCACGTGGCGACCGTAGCAGACGCGTGTATCCTTCGCGCGCCTGCCATGCCGCGATCCATCATGAATGCTCGGGCTCTCGCGCTCGTCTCGCTCGCCCTGACGACGACGATCTTCGCGGCACTGCCGAGCTGCGGCGGCGATACGGCCGGGATGGTGCCGATCGATCCGTCGAAGACGCGCACCCCCGTCGCCGAGATCTCCGAGCTCGAGATCCGCGCCGTCGGCGTCGACCGCTTCGCGATCTGTCCGCCGCCCGGTGAGCTCGGGCAGCCGTGGTTCCCGCAGCCCACCGCGTGGTCACCGCCCCCCGCGTCCGACGCCGGTGTGCCGCAGGCCGTCGACGAGGCGTTCATCACACGCACGCAGGATCGCACCCCCACCGAGCAGGCCATCGAGGCGACGCACCGCGAGTTCCGCGCGTGTTACCG
>JAYTZB010001301.1:0-2133 GCA_043742085.1 Polyangiaceae bacterium | reverse complement strand
AGGAGCTCGGCGGCGCGCGTGCGATTTCCGCGCGTCTTCTGGAGGGCGCGGCGGATCAGGATCTCCTCGATGGCCGACGTCGTCTTCTTGATCGACAGCTCGCCGCTCGCGAGCTGGACCTGCACGGGATCGAGCGCGTCGCGAAGGCGCTCCGGAAGATCGTGGGAGTCGATCACGTCGCCGTCGCAGAGCACCATCGCGCGCTCGATGGTGTTCTCCAGCTCGCGCACGTTGCCCGGCCATCCGTACTCGAGGAGCAGCTTCCGCGCGTCGGGAGTCAGCCCGCGGATCTGCGTGCCGAGGCGCGCGTTGTTCCGCGTGACGAAGTGGTCGACCAGCAGGTTCACGTCCTCCTTGCGGGCGCGCAGCGGCGGGATCAGGATCGGCAGCACGTTGATGCGGTCGAAGAGGTCCTCGCGGAAGCGGCCGGCCTTCGCCTCGGCCGCGAGATCGCGATGGGTCGCCGCGATGATGCGGACGTCGATCTTGATGTCCTTCGAATCGCCGAGCCGGCGGATCGTCTCCTCCTGGAGCGCGCGCAGCAGCTTCACCTGGAGATTGAGCGGGAGCTCGCCGATCTCGTCGAGGAGCAGCGTGCCGCCGTCGGCCTCCTCGAAGAGCCCGCGACGATCGGCGTTCGCGTCGGTGAACGCGCCCTTCTTGTGACCGAAGAGCTCGGTCTCGAGGAGGTTCTCGGGGATCGCTCCGCAGTTGATGGTGACGAAGGGCTGGTTCTTGCGGTTCGAGCGCGAGTGGAGCGCACGCGCGACGAGCTCCTTGCCGACGCCGCTCTCGCCCTGGATGAGGACGGTGGTCTTGTAGTCGGCGATCTTCGAGATGGTCCGGAAGATGTCGGTCATCGGAGGGCTCTTCGCGAGGATCGACTCGTACTGGCTCTCCTTCGAGATCTGCTCCTTGAGGGCGCGGTTCTCGCGACGGAGCGTCTCGCGCTCCTCGGCCTTGCGGAGGGCGAGCACGATCTCGTCGGGCTTGAACGGTTTGCCGACGTAGTCGTAGGCGCCGGCCTTCATCGCCTCGAGCGCGAGGTCGACCGAGCCGTAGGCGCTCATCACGATGACCGTGGCGGGGTTCTGCTTGGCCTTGAGCGTGGCGAGGAGATCGAGGCCGCCCATCTTGGGCATGCGCACGTCGGTGAGGATCACGTCGGGACCGAACGAGTCGACCAGCGCGAGCGCGCTCTCGCCGCCGTCTGCGGTCTCGACCTCGTATCCGTGGCGCTTCAGGAGCGTCTTCAGGACGAGGCGGATGTTCTCTTCGTCGTCGACGACAAGCACACGGCGCATGGGAACCCGCGGTTTCGTGCACGGGGGCCGTGCAAAAAGGTCAAAGGCAAGCATACATGATTCCCGGGCGATGGGCCGCCGGCCGGTGTTGCTTCGCATTCTTTGCGGCATCGCACATGGCCGCCTGTGACGGTTCGAGCGCCCCTCGGGAGCAGGCGGGGCCGCGCGGACGTACGATCGAGGGATGGAGCACGGCCACGACCACGAAGCGCCTCCGTCGAGCGGCGGAAAGAGCATCTCGCGGAACGTGATCGCGGCCCTGCCCGTGCCCTTCCTCCTGCCGTTCGTTGCGGCGCTCGCCACGGCGCTGGGCGCCTTCGCGTCGCGACCGCGCGTGAGCACGATGGCGATCTTCATGGGGCTCGTGACGACGTTCCTCGTGGGCTTCGTCACGCTGACGCGCCGCCGGACGCCTCGCGCCGGTGTGCTCGCCGGGTGTCATGCGCTGGCGTGGGCGCCGTTCATCGGAGTGTGTGCGTGGCAGGCGATCGACACCGCGCTCGTCCAGGAGTCGAGCTTCCGTTGCGGTACCGGCCTCATGGGCCTCATCGTGCTGGCGGTTCCGATCGGCGGCTTCGCGTTGCTCGCCCTCGGTATCGCCGCTGGCGCGCTGCTCGCCCATCGCGCCACCGATGGTGCGCTGCGCACGGCGGCCGTCGGTGCGACGGCGCTCGCGCTCATCGCCTTCGCGTTCGCCGCGCCGCGGATGACGCGGCCCGATCCCGACACGTACCTCGACTCGTTGCAGTTTGCCGGTGAGCTACGCGCGGACTCCGAGACGTCGTTGCTCGGCCGCCGCTTCGACTATCGCCGCGTGGTCGTCACAGAC
>JAYTZB010001300.1:0-2374 GCA_043742085.1 Polyangiaceae bacterium | reverse complement strand
GTCAGCCCGAGACGCGAGGCCTCGATGCCGAGGAGCTCGCGCTCGATGAGCCCTTCGAGGACGAGGCGTGACGCCGTCGCCTGCTTCATCGTGCCGGTGCCGCGAGAGAAGACGAGGCGATAGGCGGCGCGATGCGCCTTCGGCTCGATGCAGGATCCGTGGACGCGTGCCGCGCACGCTTCGCTCACCGATCCCGTCTTCTTCCCCGCGCTCGGATTGAACCCGAGGATGAACACGAGGATCATCCCGACGATGATCACCCCGTAGATGATGGACGTGAGGCCCTTTTGCCGAAAGAAGTCGAGCATGAACGCGTCGCGCTCATAACACGGACCCGCGCAGGCGCAGAACTAGGTTTTCGGCTGCGACTGGAGCACGGCTTTTTCGAGGCCGAGCGCGAATTTCAGGACTGGAACGGCGTCCTCGAGGGTTGCGGCCTCGTGCGCGAGGAACACCTCGTAGAACGTGTCGAGCGTGCGCTCGGGATCCGCGGGATCCTTCACTGCGTTCACGTTCGTCGAGACCTCGGCGAAGCCGTTGGCGAGCGCGGGCTCGGCGAGCTTGCGGACGCGCTCGAAGAGGGTGGTCTCCTCGTCGCCGGGAAAGTCCGAGCGCTGTCCGCGGAGGACGAGGCGCACCCGAACGCGGCCGTCGCCGAGCGGGAAGACGCGAACACCCGAGTCGAGGATCAGGTTCTCGCGGACGCGCTCGGCGAGGACGACCTCCTCCGGCAAGGTCCTGAAGACCTCGAAGCCGCTCGCGATGAGCGCCTTCTTGAGCATCTGGGGAGTAGCGGGCGTGGGCAAGGCAGTCACGGTGATGCGGTCACTGGGGTCTTTGGACTTCAGCCCCGAACGAGAGCGGGACGCGAGTGTCGTACATTCTGGCGAAAGCGCCTCGTGCGTCAACACCTCCTTTTGGCTGCGCTCCGGCTGCAGGGCGGTTTCGGACCAGCCGCCGAGGAGTTGCGTGATCACCTGCCGCCTCTGCTACGCTCGGGATTGGCGCCGTGACGAAGAAGACCACTCCGACCCCCGCCCACGGCATGAAGATGCCGAGCGGCGTCCACGCGATGCGTCGCGGTGGCGCCCGGCGTGAGGTCACCGAGCGGGTGAGCCTGAAGTCGAAGGATGGCGAGACCCTGGACGGCTGGGCGCTGAACGTCAGCCGCGGCGGTTTGCGCGCGATCCTCGAGGAGAAGGTCGTCCTTGGGCAGACCTTCGACGTCGCGATCGGGACCGACGACTTGCTCCTCCGTCCGAGCCGCGTGGTCTGGGTCCAGGAGGAGCCGGACGGCGTCATCGTGGGCCTCGAGTTCACGAGCCTCTCGGGGACGCACAAGTCCGCGCCGCCGCCCCCGCCGGACGGGACGGAGCAGAGCCCGCCGGGTGGCGCCGACTCCGATACCGGCGGCGGCATCTCCGAAGAGTGAGTCGCTAGCCTTTGCAGGCGAGATCGACGACCGAGGTGCCCTTCGGTGTCGTGTAGGTCGCCTGCGACGTTCCGTCGAACGTGATCTCGACCTTCAGCTTCGCCGCGTTCGAGATGGTGACCTTCCCGCCGGCCTCCGGGCACGCGCCCTGACAGCGACGAAAATCGGTGATCTCGGTGCGGAGGAAGCGATCGCGCACCTTGCCCTCGGAGGTGCCGGACACCGCGTAGCAGCGCTCGCCGAAGCGCCACGCCACGTCCTTCGTGTTGGTGCGTGAGAAGGTCTTACCGCGCGCCGTCGTGCCCGACAGCGTGCCTTGCCAGTGCATCGACCGCGCGAGCCCGGCCGCGCTGATCGCCGCATGCGCGCTCCAGTCGATGGTGGACCGGTTCACCTGGAGGTCGTTGCCGACGAGGTCCAGCGTGAGCATGCCCGGCCCGGTGGCGTAGGTCGCGAGCACGCGCCCGCGGATCCGGAAGATGCCGTTGGGCCCGGCGCAGTCGGCGAAGTCGTACGTGACGGTCTTCGCGGCATCGTCGCTGGCGACGGTGAGGCAGCCCTTCGGGAAATAAAGGGCCTTCGCGCCGTCACCGACCGCGGCCGTGGCGAGGCCGCCGCCCGCGAGCTCGCTCGTGGATGCCAGGGTCAGCGAGCCGCTCGAGGGCGTCGGCGACACGAGTGACGAGGTCACGATCTCGGCGTCGGTCTCGGCCGCGGCCGAGTCGGTGCCGTCCTCGGCGAGGGCCAGCGGATCCTCGGCGGTGTCGGTCGCGGGGGTGCCGTCCTTCTTGCAAGCCGAGCTTGCGATGACCAGAAGAGCCGCCACCGCGACCAGCCCAGCGCGGGCCCAGCGAGCACAGATGGCTTTCGTCGTGCCCATGCGAAGGACTCCTTCTCGAGACGAGCGCGTGAAGTGCAGTCAACATGCCACGGCGCGAGGCC
>JAYTZB010001299.1:0-4307 GCA_043742085.1 Polyangiaceae bacterium | reverse complement strand
GAGGTGCGCGGGCGCGGTGTCTACCTGGTCGTCGACGACCTCGGCGCCGGCTACTCGAACCTGAAGTACATCGCCGACCTTCATCCGAAGGTGGTGAAGCTCGATCGCGACCTCATCATGGGGCTCGTGAAGGACACGCGGATGTTCAAGCTGGTGTCCGCGATCGTCGTGCTCTGTCGCGACCTCGACGCGCTCGTCGTTGCCGAGGGCATCGAGACGGTCGAGGAGCTCGAAGCGGTCCAGGAAGCGGGCGCGCACTTCGGCCAGGGCTACCTGCTCGCGAAGCCTGCGTTCCCGCCGCCTCCCGTCACGTGGCCGACCGCCGTCACGGCGACGCGCAAGACGACGATGAAGCGCGCTGCGTTGGTTTCGCCTGCAACGACCCCGTCCAACACGACGATTCCGCCGCGCCGTCGCTGACTCAGCGAGGCCTGCGCGGAGCGGTCGAGGTCCGTCGTCCGAGCGATTTGGCGAGCCGGAAACCGAGGCCGCTGCCACGCGTCAAGGCGTACCAGCCGCCGCGCGAGGCGGAGCGTGCCCACTTGTGATCCTGGCTCCAGCTCCCGGACCTGATCTCTCGCCATGACGACTCGGCCCGCTCGCTCGCATCGGCGGGCTCGGGCTCGGCATCGAGCTCGCTGCGCTCTCTCTGACCGAAGATGTCTCCGGCCCACTCACGCATGCCGCCGGCCATGTCGCGCACGCCGTAAGGCGATTCGTCCGTCGCGAAGGTGCCCACGGGCTCGGGCTGCTGCGCGAAGGGGCGCGAGTCCCGCATCTTGCAGAACGTAGGATCGAACCGATCGCCCCACGGATAGGCCCTACCGTCGACGCCGCGCGCAGCCTTTTCCCACTCCAGCTCGGTCGCGAGACGGATGGGCGCCGAGGCGCGCTTCTCCATCCACCGGCAGAACGCCCTCGCGTCGAACCAGTCCACGAGGGAGACCGGAACGTCCCAGTCGGTCTCGCGCGAGAACATCTTGCGCGCTTCACCTTCGACGAGGTGCTCGTAGGGCATCCAGCCGGAGTCGCCCTTGATGACGACCATTCCCTCCGAGCCGCGCATGTCGGCGGGGGCGCGCTTGCGCGCGAGCGCCGGATCCTCTCGCTCGAGATCATCGAGGAAGGCGCAATACTCGCGGAACGTCACGGGGTACTCGGCGATCGCGAAGTCGCCGATGAAGGGCTGCTGGCGCGACAGCACGTTGTAGGCCTCGACGTCGCCGCCGATGATCGCCGTGCCCGCAGGCACGTAGATGAAGCCCGCGCCGATCTCGTCGTCGGTGTAGAGGTTGATGTCGCCATCGTGCGCCTCGCCGCGACCGACCAGCACGGGATAACGGATGTCGCGATGGCCGGCGCTCTTCACGACGAGGAGGTAGCTCCCGGGCTCGAGCCGCACGTCCTTGATCGGCGTCCGTCCCAGATAGCGCTCCTCCGACGGAACGAGGACGCGATCGCGTTCGAGGTATCGCTGAGCGACGACGTGAGCACCGCTCGGGTTCGTGCGGAGGGACAGGCGAGCGTCCGCGTGCAGGAGCGCGGCGTAGCGGCCGCGATCGTGCTCCATCACCAGCGCTTCGAAATAGACCTTCTGCGCATCGGCGCGCTCGGTCTCGGCGACGCGTGCACGTGACCAGTACAGCTCCGCGAGACCCGAGTGCGCCTCCTCGGAGTCGGCGTCGTAGCCGAGCGCCTTCGTGTAGAGCTCGATGGCCTCCGCGAGGACGAGCGCGGCGTCCTTCTCGGCGCGCGCCGCCGCGTCCTCTCGTTGCCACCCGGGCCGCTTCCGGTCAACGGGCTCCCACGCCTTGATGGGCTCGAGGAGCTCCTTCGCCTCGTCGGCGAGGCGCTCGCGATCCTTCTCCAGCGACACGAATCCTGCGACCACATCGATCGCACGCGCGCACAGGGAGCGTGCTTCTTCACGCCGTCGCTCACGCTCCTTCGCGCCTTCGAGGAACTCCTCGACCTGTCGTGCGACATCATCGCAGGAAGGCGGTCGATCCTTCGGCTCCTTGGCGAGCAGCTGCATGCAGAGGTCCTCGAGAAGCAGCGGCGTTCCCGGGGCGATCTCGCGCGGTAGCCGCGCTTCCTTCGTGCACGTCGCGAGGATGATCTCCGGCGCGGTCTTCCCGTCGAAGGGCGCGACGCCGACGAGCATCTCGTAGAGGACGACGCCGAGCGCGAAGAGATCGATCCGATGGTCGACGACGGCCCAGTCTCCCTTGAGGACCTCCGGCGCCATGTAGCCGATGGTTCCGGTCGAGTCCGACAGCGCGGGCGGCGGAACCGAGTCGTCGCCGTGGAGCTGCAGGCTGCTCTCGGGGTCGACGCGCGCGATGCCCCAGTCGGCGAGATAGACCTCGCCGAAATCACCGAGCAAGATGTTCTCCGGCTTCACGTCGCGATGGATGACGCCTCGGGAGTGGGCGTAGGCGAGCGCGCGCGTGACCTGGAGGAATGGACCGAGCAGGCGCGCCGTCGTCCAGTCCTGGCGGAGCGCGGGGCGCGCAAGGACGTCGCGTAGCGTCCGGCGCTTGACGACGCGCATCGTGTAGAACGGCTGCCCGTCCGCCGCGGCTCCGAGGTCGTAGACCGGGATGATGTTCGGATGCTCGAGCTGCGCGGTGACCCGCGCCTCCTCCACGAAGCGCGAGCTCGCGATGCCATCGCCCTGCTTCTGGCGCTGCAATGTCTTTAGCGCGACGACGCGCCTGATCTCGCGGTCGAGCGCAGCGACGACCTCACCGACCCCGCCAGAGCCGAGGGACTCGCGGAGCGTGTAGCGAGGGCCGGCGATGCGGCCCGGCATGTCCTCGCTCCTCACGCTCGGCGGAGGGACGTCCGCGCAGCTCGTGACGGTGTCGGCGGAGGATCGCTCGACGGACAGCGTCTCGAGGCGCTGGGGATCGAGGATGGTCGCAAAGACCTCCTGCGGATCGAGCTTCGGACCGAGGATGCTCCACCGGCACGCGATGGCCCAGACCTCGTGAGGGCTGATCCATCCGCGCGCCGCCGCTTCCATCGCGATCGCATGGACGTCTCGGATCTTCACGCAGCCGACAGATTACTCCGTCAGCGGCTGGATCGAGAGCGCGTTGCTCGTCGTGCAGTCGACGGTGATCTCGGCGGAGCAGCTCGCGCGCGCCATGTTGGCGAGGATCACGAGGAACGTGCGCTGGTTGATGACGCCGCTCTTGACGTGCGCGTCCCACGAGTGAGCCAGGCCGGTGCACTGCGGTCGGACCGGGTTGCCAGGGATGACGGGATTGCCGGGGATCTGGCGCGACGGAAGGTGCCGCGTGAAGCTCTCGTGCTTGTAGATCCCGAACGCACCGCCGGGCGGGCTCGGCACGATGCGGAGACCGTCGATGAGGCCCGTGTCGATCGCGACGTCGACGAGCGTGACCGTGTCCGTGGCACTGCCCGTGGTGCACGTGCCGGCCGTACCGCTCAGCGCGCCTTTGCCGGACTGCGCGTTCTCTTCGTCGGCGGGCGCCGCTGACGAGCATGCAGCGCCGAGCGCGCCGAGCACAGCGACCACGGAAACGGCGCGCATCATTCGGTTGGGCGTCACGGTAGGCTCCTTGGCAGAGACACGACGGAGACGATCAGTGTCCCACGCCCTTGCGGCCGCGCTAGTAACGCCGCGAAAAGCGTAGCATCCCGCGGGATGTGAACCCGCGCCGCCCCACATGTGTCCGCGGCGGCTAGAGGCCGTTGATGCAGACGCGGTTACGGCCGCTGCGCTTCGCTTCGTAGAGCGCGGAGTCGGCCTCGCCCACCAGCTCGGCGGGGGCCGCCACCTGCGCCTCGGGCAGCGCGGCAACGCCGGCGCTGATGGTCACCGGCAAACGCTTCCCCTGGTACTCGAAGTTCTCCATCTCGACGGCAGCGCGAAGCCGCTCGCCCACCACGCCCGCGTTGAGCAGCGGGATTCCACGGCAGATGATGGCGAACTCCTCGCCGCCGTAACGTGCGGCGACGTCCTCGGTGCGGATCATCGCATGCGTGATGCGTGCAAGATGCACGAGGACCGCATCACCGGCGAGGTGGCCGTAGTTGTCGTTGACCTTCTTGAAGTGGTCGACGTCGAAGATGACCAGCGAGAGCATCGTCTTGTGCCGCTTCGCGTACGCGAACTCGGTCTCGAGACGGTCCTGGAAGAACTTCTTGTTGTAACACTTGGTCAAACCGTCGCGGAGGGCCGCGTCGTACATCTGCTGCTGGAAGGTCTCGTCCAGCTTGTCCTGGTACGTGAACTTCAGCATCGTGTTGGCGCCGAGGCGGATCTTGTCGCCCTC
>JAYTZB010001298.1:0-8130 GCA_043742085.1 Polyangiaceae bacterium | reverse complement strand
CCTTGTCCTTGCCGGCCGCTTCGCTCTCGGCCGCCGAGGTGGCGCGCGTCGTGTCCTCGGTGGCGCGGTGCACCTCGTAGCCGTCGTGTCGCCACACGTGCACGAGGCGATCGCCCTTGCCGCCGGGAACGACCACGTCGGTGATCGCGACCAGCTTGTCGATGACCGATGCATCGAGCGTGCGGACCTCCATGCCGAGACGACCGTCGGCGAGGACGATGGGACCGACCGCGCCGTGCGCGACGTACATGGGCACGGGCGGCAGCGCTGTGCGACCCGCGTAGGCGATGCCGGTGGCAGCGCCGAGCGTCGCAGCGAACAGCGCCAGCCAGCGCTTGTCGCGCAGCATGTGGACGTCGACGTGGATGGTCCAGAACGCGATCACCGTGATGCCGGTCGCCACGAGCAGCGACGTCAGCGTTCGCGTGTCGGGGAAGAGCGCCGGCACCACCAGCACCAGGCAACCGAACAGCGCCACGCCATGGAACACCGACGCGAGCGCGCGAAACTTGAAGACCACGCGATCGAAGACGATGTCGAGCGTCGACAGGAGCGCGCACGATCCGAGCAGCACGACGAACCACGCGTTGCTGGAGTCGAACGTCGTCGACTTCCAGTAGAACGGCAGGAGGAAGAACAGCATCCCCTGGTAGAGGTTCTTCAGCGCGTAGGTCATCGCGAAGAACCGCAGCTTCACCTTCGGCGCCGCATGCAGGTGCGCCTGGGCCTGCGCGCGACCCGAGCCGAAGAGACGGAAGAAGAGCAGCACGAGGAGCCACGCCGCCGACGCCGTGACCGCCAACCAGCGCGCGTGATCGAAGCCCTTCTGCGCGAACGTCACGACCGTGATGCCGAGCCCGAGCGCGTAGGCGGAGTGGAGCCACCACAGCTTGCGGCCGTGCGTCTTCATGAACGACCGCAGGCGCTCGCGCGGGGTCGGCGCGTACGGCACCGGCTCGACGACGCGGACGTTCTGCGGAGAGCCGGGGGCCACGGGCTGAGTGTAGTGCGGCGAACGCACGGTCAGAAACAGTTGACGTAGATTCCCGAAGACCAGCTCCGTCCGACGATGGCACGGACGATCGAGCAGCGATCGATGGGCACTTCGAGCTTCGTGACCACGCCGTCGCCGGCGGTGGCCACGGGGGCGCCGTTCACGACGAACGTGACGTCGTCGCCGCTCGCGCGCGCCTCGAACGTCGCGCTGGTCGTGGTGATGGCGTCGCCCACGCCGAGCCACGCGCCGCCTTCGTTCCGGAGCTCGAGCGTGCAGGCCTCGGGTCCGCGCACGCAGGTGTGGGCGCCGGCGATCCCCTTGCGAATCGCCTCGATCGAGCGATCTTTCGCGAGCACGAAGGTGGTGGCGCGGAGCCAGTCGCCGTGGCTGTCCGAGCCGCCGACCGAGGCGATGCGACGGTGCTGCGTCCGGACCAGGTCGTCCGCGACGTGCGAGGCCTCGCGCAGCGAGCGCTCCTCGTCATTGAGGATGAACTGGTCACGCAGCCCGGACACCATGCTGTTGAACGTCTCGATGGCGGTCGCGTGCGCGGTGATCCACGTGATCTCCGGAGCGACGGTGATGCCATCGAACGCGCGCCAGGACATGTCGGCGCCGAGCTCGCGGAAGGCGGCCTTCGGCAGCGGCCGGTTCATCGGGTGATTGATGGTGATGATCCCGCCGCGCTCCGCCCACATCGCGAAGAAACGCTCGGGGTCGCTGCGGGCTTCCTCGGACGTGAGCCCATCGAGGACCTCGCGCGGATCCGCGAACGACATGCCGACGTGGCCGTGGCGGAAGTCGGTGTACTCGAAGCCGGGGATCACGACGAGCTCGGGCTTCAGGCGCGCGATGCGCGCGCGGAGCTCCGCTTGCGTCTCCGTCACCCAGCCGCGCATCTCGTCGTCCATGTAGAAGCGCGCCGGCACGTGCGGCGTGAGGACGACGAAGTCGAGGCCCTCGGACTTCGCGAGCGCCAAGGTCTCGGGCAGCTCGCGCGAGACGTGATGCGCCGCGTCGGGCGGCATGACGTGGCAGTGCATGTCGCCGGCGAGGACGAGGCGATCACCGACACGCATTCCGCGCGCCGCGGTGGGCCGCGACACCCCGCTCATGGCGATGTCGAGGAGCTGGTTCTTCGTGCAACCCAGCGACGTCGTCGCGAGGATCGTCACCACGCCGAAGGCCAGCGGGCGGAACGTCATGCGTGCTCCTGCGCGGGCTCTTGTTCATGCATGCGGGCCGCGAGTCGCCTCACGCCCTCGGCGAACGTGTCCTCGGGCGTGAGCAGGCTCACCACGAGATGCGCGCCGCGGCTCATGTCGAAGAAATAGCCGGGCTGCACATGGACGCCGTCGCGGTCGACGAGATCGAGCGCCCATTGCTCGTCGCTGCGCGTGTCGGGGACGCGGACCATCGCATACCAGCCTCCTTCGACATCGAGGACGCTCGCCGACGGCGCGCGTGCGAGCACCTCGCGGAGCACGCGCAGGTTCGTGCGCGTACGCGTTCGGATGGCGTGCTCGGCGATGGTTCGCGTCCGCAAGATCGCGGGGAGCGCACGCTGCACGGGGGTCGCCACGGAGAGGTACGTGTCGAGTACGAGCTCGAGCCGCGCCATCGCGCGCGCCGCGAGCGCCGGCTCTCCGGCCACGCCGATCCATCCGAGCTTCAGCTGCGGCAGCGCCGCGAGCTTCGACAGGCCCGAGAGCGCGAAGACCAGACCACGTCGTGCGCCGGCCACGCTCGCGATGCGTCCTTCGGGCACCGCGTCGCTCGCGCCTGCGAGCGGATACGTGGCGAACACCTCGTCGCTCACGATCGGCAGCCCGAGGTCGAGCATCGCTTCGAGCTCCTCGAGCCCGAGATACGAGCCGGTGGGGTTGTTGGGGCTGACCACCACGATGGCCTTCGTCCGCGGTCCGACGGCGGCGCGCAGCGCGGCGATGTCGACGTGCCAGCCGCCCGCGTAGACGAGCGGGTAGGGGACGAGCCGCACCGATTCGAACGCCGCGAGGTACCCGAGGAGCGGATAGCTCGGGGCGGGCACGAGCACCTCGTCGCCGGGATCGCACAGCGCCTTGAAGAGGACGCCATACGCCTCGCTGGTGCTCGCGGTCAGCGCGATGCGCGACGCGTCGATCGGCGTGCCACGCGCCGTCCAGTCGCGGGCCACCGCCTCGCGCGCCCTGGCGATCCCGAGCGGCTCCGGCGCGTAGACGAGCCCCTGCGGATCGTGGAGCGCGTCGAGGATCTCCTGCGCCGCGTACGGGATGCCCGCGGTCGTGGGGTTGCCGGCGGTGAGATCGAGGAGCTGGAGGCCGCCCTCTCGCGCGCGCGCTCGTGCGCGGACGACCGCCGCCGCGAGCGCGTTCGGTTCGTCGTGCTGCGAGGTGCGTGCGGAGAACGTCATGGCTGGCTGCGGAGCGGAGGAGGACGCCAACACTTCTAGCGCATCACCCGACGCGGCGGCGCAGGCAGCGGCGCGCGGAGCACATTTCGGGCTCGTCCGCCCCGTGTTAGGACGCAGCGATGAAGAAGCTCGCTGTCCTCACGCCGGCCGTCCTCGCCGTGCTCGCCGTCCTCGCGCTCGGCACCGCGTGCAACAAGCCGCCGGAGCCGATCCCGGCCGAGCCCGCCGCGTCGGCATCGACCGCGAGCGCGATGCCCGCGATGCCCGCGCCCGGCGCAGAAGGCCTTCCCCCCGGACACCCCGCGATGCCGGGCAGCGGCGCGGCGATGGGTATGGGCGGCGGCGCTGCCGGGCCCGACGACATCCTCTACGACGCACCCGCGAGCTGGGTGTCCGCACCGAACCCGAGCCCGATGCGCAAGGCGACGTTCAAGATCCCGAAGGCCGGCGGCGAGGCCGAGGACGCCGAGCTCGCCGTGTCGTCCGCCGCGGGCGGCGTCGACGCGAACATCAAGCGGTGGGAGCAGCAGTTCGGCGACGCGAAGGCGAAGACCGAGCTCCGCACCATCCACGGCCTCAAGGTCACGACCGTCGAGATCAAGGGCAAGATCGCCTCGGGCGGCATGATGGGAATGCCCGGCTCCGCCGCGAAGGACAATCAGATGCTGCTCGGCGCGGTGGTCGATGCCGGCGACCGGCAGCACTTCTTCAAGATGGTCGGCGGCGAGAAGACCGTCACCGCCGCGAAAAAGGACTTCGAGAAATTCGTTTCGTCGCTGCACGCGAAGTGATCCGCACGCCCGAGGCCGGCGGTGCAGGCGTTGCCGGCGCCGCCGGCGTCGGGCGGGTCTTCGCCAGGCCGATCATGTCGAGTGGCTTGGCGCAGTCGCGGCGCATCGTGCACGCGCTGCACTCGCGCCCGCGCCAGATGCGA
Organism: Polyangiaceae bacterium; assembly: GCA_043742085.1. GTDB lineage: Bacteria > Myxococcota_A > Polyangia > Polyangiales > Polyangiaceae > Labilithrix. Next base: position 3,786 of record JAYTZB010001298.1, on the reverse strand, counting down.
TCGAACCGCTCCTGAGCGGCATCGAGCATGGCCTCGCTGTCGGTGAGGATCCCCATCTCGAAGTTGCGACGACCGTCGCCCTTTGCGCCGAGCCCGGCCCCGGTGAGGTTGGCGCTGCCGAGGTAGAGGAGCTTGCCGTCCACGGCGATCATCTTGAGGTGCACGCGCGGGCACTGTCGCATCTTGATGCCGGCCGCGTTCTTGGCGAGCCGGGCGAGCTCGCGTTTCAGCGGACCGGAGGGCGGTGAAGCGTGCAAGATGCAAACGTCGACGCCGCGTCGCGACAGCTCGCCGAGCGTCTCGAAGAACGAGACGTAGCGGCCGCTGGCGCGCGCCCGGCTGCCGATGGGCGCCTCGACCATCATGGTCTTCAGGTTGGCGGTCGAGATCCACACGCTGACCTGGGCCTGGGTGACCGCCCGTACGATCAGCTCCTCGTAGTGAGCCCCGTCCAGGAGCAGCTTCGCGCGGATGGTGCGGGCCGACGCCGCTCCGCAACTACCCGGAATCGCGAGGGATCGTGGCATTATCCTACATGATACTACTTTTCGTTGCAGGGGACCGAAATCGCGCTAGAGACGCGCGCATGACGCTTTCGACCTCTTCCTTCTCCTTGGCTTCCCTAGCTTCGCTCGCGGCCGCCTCGTTCGTCGCGCTCGCCGCGGTCAGCGGCTGCGCCGCCGACACCACCGACCCGTCGAACGCCGATGGCACCGAGGACCCGGGCGTCTCGCAGGACGAGCTGAGCTCGCGCGCCGCGCAGTTCGCCGGCGCGTACAGCTGGCGCGCCAGCGACTCCGGCGACTTCGTCGACTTCCAGCAGCTCACGCTGAAGGCCAACGGCAGCTACACCGCGAAGGTCGACTCCGGGCTCGTGAACCCCGCCGTCCGCTGCATCGCGTTCCCGTGCACGCTCCCCGAGTCGGGCACGTGGACGGTGCTCAAGTCCGGCAGCCAGCTGAAGCTGAAGGTCGACCCCACGGGGCCGAAGCCGTCGCGCAGCTACTCCGTGACCATCAACAACCTCTCGCGGACGCTCAGCGTCACGCGCTTCGCTCACACGAGCTTGCTCTTCAGCGACACCTCCACTTGCGCGAACGTCCGCTGCACCGCGACCACGCACTGCGAGATGAAGGGCATCAACGGCGGGGCCGTCCCCGTCTGCATCGCCAATCCGCCGGCGCCTCCGCCGCCTCCGCCCGCGGCCGCGTGCGCCCCGAGCGGCTGCAGCGGTCAGGTCTGCGCGGACCACTCGGTGATCACCACGTGCGACTGGCGCCCGGCGTACGCCTGCTACCACACGGCCGCGTGCGAGCGTCAGGCTGACGGCGCCTGCGGCTGGACCTCCACCGCTGCGCTCGCGACGTGCCTCGCGAACGCGGGCCCCTGAGCCATCGCGGGCGCGCTGCCCTGACTTCGTGGCGTGATCCTGGCGTGATCCCGCGCGGATCACGCTAGGCTGTCCTCGTTGATCTACTCCTACGTCGTTCGCACTCTCTTCGACGATGCCCGCGTCTACGACGCGTACGTCGCGTGGCTGCGCGATTCGCACACGGGCGACGTCTGCATGTCGGGCGCGCGTGATGCGGATCTCCTCGTCATGGACGTCGCGCCGGGGGAGCCGTTCGTCGTCGAATCGCATTACCGCTTCGTCTCGCGCGAAGCCTTCGAGAAGTACGAGCGAGAGCACGCTCCGCGGTTGCGGCAACAGTGCCTCACCGAGCTCGCGCGGCTCGGCGTCGAGCCAGGCCGCGGCGTGACGATGCACCTCGCGACGGGCAAAGCCCTCGCCTGGCGCCGCCAGTAGCGACCGACAGCGACCCGGCTCGCGCGTCGAAAAAACAGCGAAGTGGCGAAGGGCAGAGAAGCGGCGGCGGCTGTGCAGTCGCGCTTCTGCCACGCGATGCGTAGGAGGACCGCGGGATGCAGCCGTTCACGCGCATCGCGGCGCGCACCCCGAAGCTGCGCATGCCGCTCGAGAACGTCGTTTTGTCCTCGCCCTCCGCGATGATGTGGATGTGATCTTGCCGCTTCGATGCAGGCGAGCGTCATTGCGGTCAGTGATGCGTCGCGACCCGAAGCGTCTCCGAACAGCCAACAAGGGAGCGGCGGCTAGCATCGGGCCACGGCGTCGCGTGCCTGCCGGCGTCGTGCGCCGCGCGACGTCTCGCAGCAGAGACGCGGCGCCAGCAGCGCCTCACGCGCGCTGCGCGCGCGGATACAACGACGACCCACGCGGGCAGCGACATCCTACGTGAGCGCCGCAATCGCCTCGCGCAGCAGCTCCGGCACCGACGCTGCGCCGGCATCGCGATGTCGATCCGCGATGGCAACGAGTGTCTTGTTCACATCGGATGCGGCGAATCCCATGTTCACGAGGCCACGCCTCGCTTGCTCCAGCGTAGCGGAGCTCATGGATGTTCTGTCTTCCCCCGCTCCGCCCCGCTTCCTCCACTGTTGCTGACGACAGCGAATCCTCGCCGCGACGTGCTCTTTGCCGAAGATCTCCTCGGCCGCGTGCACGTTATGCGATCTGCAGCGAGCGCGACGGTTCGACGCCTCATCGCTGCCACCGCGCGCGCGGGGCTGGATGTGGTCGAGCTCGATGCGCGTGCGGCACTCGCAGCGGCGCCCTTCGGAGTCCACATAGGTGCACTGCTCGCCGTCGCGCGCGAAGACCACGCGTCGCGTGGCGGCCGAGACATGCCCGGACTTCGATGGTCGCACGCTCGCCTGTGGACGCGACGTCTTTGCCCGTCGATCTCTCTCGAGGTCCTCGACGAGCGTCCGGAGCGCCCGCTCGATGACCTTTACCGTGTCGCCATCGGGGATGCAGTGACCGAGGAGCTCCTTCGCGCGCTTCAGATCCGCGTATGCCTCGGCGGTCATCGTCATCTGCACGAGCACACCGGTCGCCGACAAGGGCTGGATGCGCGCGGGACACGCCAGCGCAGGCGGTGGCGGTGGCGGCGCACCGGCGTTGGCTGTCGTCATGCTTGCCGCGATCGGGATCTCGATCGTCGGCGCGTCCGGCCGCGGAAACCAAGCTCTTCGTCGGAGAGAGAGGTCTGCTGCATGCGCCTTTCTACACCCTCGATTTTCATCGCGCGCCATGGCGCCAAGCCGCGCGATCACCGCTCAAATCACGTCAAAAACCCTCCGCCTCACGGAACGCATACCTCGCCGCGCGCGGAGCGAAGAACGCGTCGTCTCGACCGACTCCGCTGACCCTGACGCGCCATGCTCGCCAAACGTGTCTACAAAAAAGCGCCTCGCACGTGTCGATGTCGAGTGCCTCGTCGACGTATCCGCGCGCGCCGCGCGCGTGAGGCGCCGCAGGCGCCGCGGCTCTGCCGCGAGACGCAGCAGGTCATCGAACGCCGGCAGCCCCGCGACGCCGCCGTCCGTCGCCCCCCGCCCTCCCTTGCAGCCTCTCCGAAGGCGCTCCAGCCCACCACGACGTCACAGATCGCAACGTCCCCGCGAAGACTGCGATGCGACGCCAAGCAAACGCGCCGCGACGGTGTGAACAATCCGGGCTAGCGCGGCTTCGCTTCCGGCAGCGAAGCCGGCGTGATCGCCGGCGCTTCCGGCAACGCCGAAGCCGCGACGACGGGGATCGCCGGAGCCACACGAGCCTCGCTCTTCGCGGCCGGTACCTCGGCGCCCGTGGTCGTGGTCGCGTCGGTGGTCGTCGCGCGCGCGCTCAACGCGTAGCCCAACGAACCCGCGCCCACGACGATCGCCAGCACCGCACCGACCACCGCCGCGATGGTGCGGAGCTTG
>JAYTZB010001297.1:0-2063 GCA_043742085.1 Polyangiaceae bacterium | reverse complement strand
CGGCTGCTGGATCACCGGCGGCGGCTTCATCGAGGGCGCGAGCCTCACGCCGGCGGCGCCCGCCGACGGCAAGGACAACTTCGGCGGCAACGCGAAGCCCATGAAGCACGGCGGCGTGAGCGGCCACTGGAATCACGTCGACCACGGCACCGGCAATCACGCCAAGGGTCGTCCCGAGTACATCATGTGCCGCGTGACCGACGGCCCCGGACCCAAGCAGCCCGGCGGAAAGAAAAGCCTCGTCGCGAACCAGGTCTACTTCGGCGGACACGCGCAGTGGCGTACGGCGGCAGACGCCACATGGAGCGACGGCTACTGGTTCGACGTCGTCGCCGAGGACCACGGCGAGCCCGGCAACACCAGCGCCATCAAGAACGGCGCGATGCCGGACAGCTACCACTTTACCATCCGCAAGATGGACGACCCCGCCGCGAAGGTCTCCGGCGCCGTCGTGTACGAGACGCGCGACGATCTCCGCGGCGGCAACGTCCAGATCCACCCCTCGAACGCCGGCCACCCCGCCGTGAGCTCCCCGCTCCCCGGTTGGGTCTCCATCGAGCAGTGAGCCGGACGACGCGAAAGGAGTTTCTGCGATGAACAAGCCTGTATTCGTGAGCGCGTCGGTGGTCCTGTCGATCGTGCTCGTCGCGTGCGGCAACGACGCGGCGTCCACCTTCGCCGACCCTGCTACGCCCGCCGATGCGCCGAACGGCGTTCCCTCCGGCTCGAGCATCGGCGAGATCGGCCCGAAGGGGACGGCGTCGGCCTGCGTGAGCGAGGTGGCGAGCGCGGAGCTCGCGCCGACGAACCTCGTCGTCATCTACGACAAGTCCGGCAGCATGGGCGACGCGGCGACGGGCTTCGATCCCGCGCTGAAGTGGCTGCCCGTGAGCACGGGCATGAAGGAGTTCTTCGCCGACCCGTACTCGAAGACGCTGCGCGCGAGCCTGCAGTTCTTTCCGATGAACGACGACACCGTCGCGTCCACGTGCGCATACGCCTACGGAACACCGAGCGTGGCCCTTACCAGCGCCGCGGATCCGGCGCTCACGCAGGCGATCGACGCGACGAAGCCGAGCGGCGGCACGCCAACGCTCCCCGCGCTCCAGGGCGCGATCTCCTATGCCAAGCAGATCGCGACGGGTCGTCCCGGCGACAAGACCGCGGTCGTCCTCGTGACCGACGGCGAGCCCGGATTCTGGGACCCCGCCCAGAGCGCCTTCGTGCCGGGTTGCTTGGACAACGACGTCGCGCACGCCGCGTCCGCCGCGAAAACAGCCTTCGAGGCCGGACCGCCGGTGTCGACGTACGTGGTCGGCGTCGGCCCGAAGCTCGATTCGCTGAACGCCATCGCCTCGGCTGGCGGCACCCATGCGGCCGTGATCGTGGATACCGCCGACCCGGCGAAGACGAAGACCCAGATCGTCGATGCCCTCGCCGCGATCCGGAAGAGCGAGGTCTCGTGCGACTTCTCCATTCCGCCGTCTCCTGCCGGACAGGAGCTGGACCCGTTCGCGGTGAACGTCGTCCTCGCCCAGGCCGACGGCAGCGAGAAGGTCCTCGGCTACAGCAAGGCCTGCGAGGGGAGCGACGGCTGGAGGTACGACGATGTCGCTCATCCGACGCGCATTCTCCTCTGCTCGAATGCGTGCACGGCGGCGCGCGCGTCATCGCTCGGTAAGGTGTCGGTAGCGTACGGTTGCAAGACGCACGTCTCGGTCAAGTAGGAGCTCCATCATGCGCCACCTCGTTCTCTGCGGATTCATCGCGCTCGCCGTCGGCGCTGCGTTTGCGTGCGGCGGCTCCTCCTCGACCAGCAGCGACGACGACGGTGGCGCCCCTGTCGATCTCGGCCCCGAGGGCGGCGGCGCTTCACTACCTGCCTCCGGTCCCGCGGGCACGGGGCTCCTCACCGGCCTTCCGTGCGACGTGCAGGCCGTCCTCGAAGACCGCTGCCTCGCGTGTCACTCGGGAAACATGGCCGCCGCGCCGCCGATGCTGACCTACGACGACATGATCGCGAAGTCGAAGCTCGACCCGACCAAGACGCTCGCGCAGCTCTC
>JAYTZB010001296.1:0-3612 GCA_043742085.1 Polyangiaceae bacterium | reverse complement strand
CCGCCCGCAACGACGACGACGGCAGCGACGGCGAAGGTCGAGCCGAAGCCCCTGCCGCCGGTCGAGACGGCGAAGGTCGAGCCGCCACATCCGCCGCCGCCGCACACGACGGGGGCGTCGACTGGAGTCGCCCCGCAGCAAAGTCGCTGACCGCGACGACGCAGCGCCCCGGGCGTTGATGTTATATGTGCGGACGATGCGATCGTTCTCACGAGTCCTCGGAGGTGCTGCGCTCGCGATGTCGTTCAGCGTGACCAGCCTGGCTGCAGCCGGCGACACGCTCACCGCCGAGCACCTCTTCAAGAAGGGGCTCGACGCGATGAAGCACAATCAGTTCAAGGAGGCCTGCGATGCCTTCGAGGGGAGCGACGAGGCCGACGCGTCCCCGGGCACGGAGATCAACCTTGCACTCTGCAACGAAAAGCAAGGCAAGATCGCCACGGCATGGGGCTGGTATCGGACCGCCGCGGGGCTCGCGGATCAGCGCAACCAGAAGGACCGCGCCGAGCTCGCCCGTAACGAGGCGGTGAAGCTCGAGCCGAAGCTCCACAAGCTCACCATCACCGTGAAGGGGCCTGCTCCCGAAGGCCTCACGGTGACCCGGAACGGAACGGCCGTGCCGAGCGCCATCCTCGGCAGCGACATCCCGATCGATCCCGGTGACTACGCGATCGAGGTCAACGCCAAGAACAAGAAGGGGTGGAAGGGGTCGGTGCACATCGGCGCCGGACCCGGCATCGATCGGCTCGACGTGCCGCCGCTCGAGGACGCACCGGTGGCGGTCACGCCGCCAGGCGCAGCGCCCGCGGGCGGTGACTACCATCCTCCGCAGCCCGGCAACGACGGCTCGACCCAGCGCACCGTCGGATTGATCGTGGGCGGCGTCGGCATCCTCGCGCTCATCGGCGCGGGCGGTCTCGAGATCTTCAATCTCGCGGTGACCAACCCCGACTACAAGAAGACCAAGACCGACAGCGACGCGTGCCCGACCGTGGTTCCCCTGAACCTGGCGCGCTGCGCGGGCCTCGCGACCTCGGTCACGAGCAAGGACGACGCGCGGCACTCCAACCAGACCGCGGCCGTCGTGATTGCGGCCGCGGGCGGCGCGCTCGTCATCACCGGCATCGTGCTGCTCGCCACGGCGCCGAGCGGGCGATCGACCGGCGCGCTGACCAAGCCGCGCGTCTACCCGCTGTTCGGCAACGGCACGACCGGGCTCGGCCTCTCCGCCGCGTTCTGAGCTGCCCTCGCGGTCGAGGCTCCCGTCGCGATACCGGGGCGGATCATCTCGGTCGACGTCCACGGGTAGCGCGGGGCCTCGGCGAGATCGCGGAAGCCGAGGCGGCGGTAGAACGGCATCGCATCGCGCGTGGTGAGGCGCACGTGCCGGACGTGCCGCACGGAAGGATGGTCGAGGAGCACCTCCATGATCGCCGACCCGAGCTGGCTGCCGCGCAGGCCGTCGGCGACGATGACGTCGTAGATCCAGGCACACTTGCCGTCCGAGACGGCGCGCGCGAAGCCCACGACGCGTCCGCTTCGATCGCGAGCAGCGACCACCGCGGTCGACGACAGGACGGCGGCCAGGATGTCGCCGCGTGGGACCTCTCGCAGCCAGTAGAGGCCGCTCAGGAGACCGAGAACGTCGTTGAGCTCGCCCTCGGCGACGCCGCACTGGAGGCGGAAGCCGCGTGCTTCGAGATCGGCGTGCGGCCTGAGGAACGTCGGCGTGCCGAGCTCGGGACAGCGCGCGAGGAGAAGCGCGACGGCGGCGACGTCACCGGGCGCGCCGCGCCGCCAGAGGCGATGGACGACGTGCTTGCGCTCATCGAGCGGGCGCTCATGACCGAGCGCCACTCGTGTGGTCACGCGCTCGATGCTCACGCGCGCGACCGAGCCAGCGCCGTCGTCGCGCAGCCGCTCGAGCGTGGCCTCGGCGTGAGCGGTGATGGCGTACGTAGCGTCGTCGATGGAGGCGACGTGCTCGTTCGCCGCCAGCACGACGCGCGATCCGAAGCCCTCGAACGAGCCTCCATCCGTGAGACGCACGAGCCGTTCGCCCTTGCCGCGGCTGCCGGGGTCGAGCAGCGTCACCGTGCGGAGGATCGGACTCCCGTTCTCGGCGACGGCGGCGAGGCTGAGCAGCGCGGCGCGCGCGAGGAGGGCGCGTCCTCCGACTTCGGCAGGCGGCGGCGGCGTCGGCGTCGGCGGCGTGGGCATGCGATGAGCATCGCGCGCGCCTGGTACCTCGAAAAGGTCCAGATTCGTGAAATCTGCTAGACCATGACGATGAGCGCATGGACCGTCGCGTTCGATTTGGCGGCGCCTGGTGACGGAGCCGTGGCAGGGCCTACCTTCCTCCGCATCGCCCGGGCCATCTCCGACGACATCCGGCGCGGGCGGCTGCGCGCCGGCGACGCGCTGCCCGGCTCGCGGACGCTGGCCACGTCGCTGAGCGTTCATCGCAACACCGTGCTCGCCGCCTACCGTGAGCTCGTGGCCGAGGGCTGGATCACGAGCGAAGAGGCGCATGGCACCTTCGTCTCGAAGCAGATCCCCGACGTCGCGCCGCGGCGCTTCTCCGCGCAGGCCGCGGTCGCGCGCGAGATTGCTCCGCGCGTCGGCTTCGAGCTCGGCCCGCCGCGCGTCGCGCCGCTGCCGCCCGCGGCGCCGCTGCCCATCCCCTCGACGCGATCGCTCGACGGTCCGCTCTCGCTGGGAGGCGGCATACCCGACGTGCGTCTCGTGCCAGCCGCCGAGCTCGCGCGAGCCATGCGGCGCGTGCTCAAGCGGCGCGCGGTGGAGGTGCTCTCGTACGGCGATCCCGCTGGACCGCCGGCGCTGCGCACGGCGCTCGCGGCGATGGTGGCGGCAACGCGTGGCGTCGCAGCGCGCGCAGAGAACATCCTCGTCACGCGCGGAAGCCAGATGGGGATCGACCTCGCGGCAAGGACGCTCATCTCGCCGGGCGATGTCGTCGCGGTCGAGGCGCTCGGTTATCGCCCCGCGTGGGAGGCGCTGCGCGCGGCGGGGGCACGGCTCGTCCCCTTGCCGGTCGACGGGCAAGGCATCGACGTCGAGGCGCTCGAGCAGCTGTGCGTCGAGCAGCGCGTGCGCGGCGTGTACGTCACGCCGCACCATCAGTTCCCCACCACCGTCACGCTCGCGCCCGCCCGACGGCTGCGCCTCCTCGAGATCGCGCGCGAGCGTCGGCTCTTCGTCCTCGAGGACGACTACGATCACGAGTTTCACTACGAGGGGCGCCCCGTGCTTCCGCTCGCCAGCGCGGACGTGCACGGCGTGGTCGTCTACCTCGGCACGCTCTCGAAGGTGCTCGCGCCCGGCATGCGCATCGGCTTCGTCATCGCCCCGGAGCCGCTCGCGACACGGCTCGCGGCCATGCGGCGCATCGTCGATCGCCAGGGCGATCATCTGCTCGAGAACGCGGTCGCCGATCTCCTCGAAGAAGGCGAGATCCAGCGGCACATCCGGCGCGCCAAGCGCATCTACGCCGAGCGTCGCGAGCGGCTCGCGCAGCTGCTCGAGAGCCGCTTCGCGTCGGTGCTCTCGTTCAAGCTGCCGAGCGGCGGTACCGCGATCTGGACGCGGGTC
>JAYTZB010001295.1:0-2755 GCA_043742085.1 Polyangiaceae bacterium | reverse complement strand
GACGTGGCGTTGACGATCCCGCACACCACCCCGATGAGCGTGGTCTTGCCGGCGCCGTTCGGCCCGAGGAGCGCGAAGATCTCGCCGCGCTGGATGTCGAGGTCGACGTTCTTCAGCGCCTGGAAGCCCGAGGCGTAGGTCTTCGTGAGGTTCTTGATGGAAATGATCGGCTGCACGCGCGCACCACCGTACGCGTTGCGGGCGTCGACGCGGGATCGAAGTGCGCGGTCGCTACGGCTTCGTGAGCGTGAACGATCCGGTGCAGCTCGGGCACGTCCAGGTGCCCGTCATCGTCTTGCCCGTCACCTTGGCGGTGAAGGGGAAGGCGAGGGTGCCGCCCGCGCCCTGCACGTCGAAGGTCCACGTGCCGGTGAGCGTGCCCGCGGTCGCCGTCACGGTCGAGCTCGGTGCGGTGCCCGTCGTCGTGCCTACGAGCGCGCAGCCGCTGAGCTGTCGGAGCTGGAGTCCGGTCACGGTCGCCGATTGCGAGAGCGTGCCGCTCGTCGCGGTGCCGGTGACGGTCAGGTTGCCGGCGTTGTTGAACGTGCAGCCGTTCGCAGGCCGCGTGTTCGTGTACGAGCCGGTCCACGTACCGTCGAGCGACTCGAGCTGCGCGGTGACGGCGGTGTCGGCGTCCATCTTGATCGCGCAGGCCGCATTGCCGGTGCAGCCCCCGCTCCAACCCGCGAACACGGAGCCTCCCGCGGGCGCAGCCGTGAGCGACACCATCGTGCCCCGCGCGAACGACCCCTTGCAGGTGGTGCCCGTGCACGTGACGCTGCCGGGCATCGAGGCGACGAGCCCGGTGCCGGAGCCGCTCAACGTGACCGTCAACGTGACCGTCGTCGACGTCGTGGTTCCGGCGTCGACCTTTGGCGTGGTGCCCGCTTCGGGCGTTGGTGTCTTCACGCGATCCGGCAACGTCACATCGCCGGACTCGAGCGGCCCGTCGATCGGCGCGTCTCCGCATCCGACCGCGCCGAGCGGCGAGAGCACTCCGAGCGGCGCGAGCGCGAGCACGCCCGCGATGATCGACGTGAGCACGACCGACCGCATGCCTTCAGCGTAGCAAGTTCAGCCGTTTCCGCGAGGGCCCGTCGAGCCAGCCCGCGGAAACGGCGAAACGTTCAGATCTGCCGGTAAAATCGGCAGAAAGATGCAGAAAGAGGCGGCCGCTCTAACGCTTCTCGCGGAAGCTCGAAGCGGCGCGCTCCGCGTCCCTCGCGGGCGACACGACGCCGCGCGCTGGAACCGCGTAGTCGGCGTAACCGGCGAAATCGAGCAGGATGCATGGCTCGGATCCGACCACCCATGCATCGTGCCCTGGGTTGATGCGGAAGAAGTCACCCGGTGCCATCTCTTGCTCGGTGCCGTCGTCCATGCGGACCTTCATGCGTCCGGAGATGACGTAGCCGAGGTGCGGTGCTTGACAGCTCGTCGTGCCGGCGAGCGGTCCGATGTCCTCCGACCACTTCCAGCCAGGCTCGAAGATCCCGCGCATCACCGTGCCGTTGCCGATGTGGTGGATCTCGGCGCGGCCGTGCGCGACGAACGGTCGCGACTCGTCCGGCCTGCTGCCGTGCTTCACTTGCAACTTCGTCGAGGGTGCCAGGGTGCCCATGGTTCGGTCCTCCGTCAGGCGACGGTGCAACGACCATGCGCGCGGGCGCGTGCGGGCAGCTCTACGCGACGCGCGCCGCAGACGCAGCAGCATGCGACCGCTTCCGCTGCTGGATGGTGGCCCAGATGACGAGGGCGACCAGGATGCCGCCGAGGATGGCCGACGAGCCAATGGTGCCGAAGTCGAGGCCGCCCTTCGCCTTGGTCTTCGTGAGCACGTCTCCGACGGTCGCGCCGAACGGACGCGTGAGGACGAACGCCACCCAGAACAGGAGAACGCGCGAGAGGCGCGTGGCGAAGGTGAGGACGAGCACGAGGGCGAGAAGGCCGCCGATGAGCAGCGCGCCCCCCAGGAATCCGAGACCGGAGCTGTCGGCGAGGAAATCTCCGAGCGCCGTACCCAGCGTGTTCGAGAAGAGGATGGCGATCCAGTAGAGGAGCTCGACCTTTCGCGACCGAACGTGATCGACGGAGAGCGAGCCCGTGGAGAAGCGCCAGAACGCGAAGATGCAGAGCAGGATGGTGACGAGGATCGCCGTCCCCTTCGCGTAGCCGAGGCCGAGCGTCCGATCCATGTAGTCGGACATCGTGGTGCCCGCCGTGCTCGTCGTGAGGATGACGGTCCAGTAGAGCGCCGGGATGTAGCGCGTCGCGAAGAGCTGGCAGAGGAGGCTGACGACGAAGCCCGAGATCAGGATGAGCGAGCTGACGGCATAGCCGACGTGCATCGTCATCGACAGGAGATCACCCGCGGTCTCGCCGAGCGTCGTCGCGCAGATCTTCATCACCCAGAAGGCGGCGGTGATCTCCGGCAGCTTGCTGACCGTGCTTCGATCCGGTTCGTCGTTCATCAGGCTGCCTCGCGGCAGCAATCTACCTCAGCGCAGCTTCGTCGGCGTCACCGTGAGCTGGTACTTCTTGTGGTCGTCCTCGAGCGTGGTCACGAGCGCCGATTTGCCGGACGTCGCGAGCGCGTTGCCTTTGGCGACCACCTTGCGAACCGACGTGGGCGGCTCGAACGCGCTCATCTCGGTGCTCACCTCGAGCACGACATCCTCGCTGCCGGGGGCAGCACGGAAGAGCGCCGCGACCTTCACTCCGACATCCTGCCGCGCCGCCGCCATCATGGGACCCG
>JAYTZB010001294.1:0-2991 GCA_043742085.1 Polyangiaceae bacterium | reverse complement strand
GAGGGCTACGCGGTCCGACGAGGGACGGCCAAGTTTGTTGCGAGGCGCAGCGAAGGGCGCTCAGCCGTTCGTGGCGGTGCGCTGGTCGATCGACGGCGGAGGCGGCTCGCTGCCGAGCATCTCGCCGGTCATCGAGGCGGGCATGGCCTCGTCGCCCAGGCCCGGCGTGTGCGAGAGCTTCGAGAGCGCCTTGCGATCGCCGACGAGGAAGATCCCAGCGGCGAAGACCGTCCAGACGAGCTGGATGACGTACATCAAGAACACGTACGCCGAGCCCGCGCCGGTCACGACGTGCGTCGGGAAGTACATGGTCATGCCGGCGTAGATGCCGGCCTGGAACACGCCGAGGAGGCCCGGCGGTCCCGGGATCAGGATGGTGCAGCCCAGCATGCCCATGAGCGCGCAGGCCTCGCCGAACGTGATGGCCGAGCCGTCCGCGTGCACGACGCCGCAGCCCCACGCGAGGACCCACATGCTCGCGGCATTGAGGCCCCAGTAGAGCGTGGTCTCCCAGAGGAAGCCGCCGGCGTCGCGAGCGCGTCCGAAGAAGTGCAGGCCTTCGGAGAGCTTCTCGGCGATGCCCGCGAGCTTTTCGGCGAGCCGCTTCGAGACGATGCCGAAGACCGCGAGCGTCATCTTGTGCGCCCACGCCCGGAAGAAATAGAACACCGCGATGGTGGCGAAGGCCGTCGTGAAGACGCCGAGCATCACGAACCCGCTCGCGCGCACCTGATGCACGCTGATCGGGAGGCCCACCACGTTCTCCGGCAGCGGATGGATGGTCGGCACCAGCACCAGCGCGAGCGCGAGCACGATGCTGAGGAAGAGCCCGTCGACCACGCGCTCCGCCATCACGGTGCCGGTCGCCGAGGACATCGACACCTTGCCCTTCTCGCGGAGCATGTACGGGCGGACGATCTCACCGATGCGGAAGGGCATCAGCAGGATGGCGGCGAACCCGATCCACGAAACGGCGAGCACGCGCCGCGTCGGCACGTCGGCGAAGGAGCGGAGCAGGAACCGCCACCGGACGGCGCGGAAGTAGCTCATCGCGATGAGCATCGCGAGATAGACCGGGAGGGTCCACCAGCGGACGTGCTCGAAGTCGCCCCCCTCTGGCACCAGTGTCAGGCCGCCCTTCTGGAGCGTGAACACGATGCCCGCCGTGATGACCGCCGAGGCTACGAGCTTCGCGGCATGGCGCCGGATAAAGCCCTTTGATTGCGGCGACTTGTCAGGATCGGCGGTCATGTCGACGAGGCGGGGTGTGGAAGAAAGCATCGGCTCTATAGCACGGCCCGGGCCGCCGCCAGCGCGCGGGCGCGGTCGTCAGAGGCTCCAGTACTGGAGGCGCTTGTCGATGCGGGCCACGGCAGAAGGAGTGAAGAGGCTCTTCACGTCGATGACTACGCCGCCGTCGCGGAGCGGCGTGAAGATCTCGTCGCCCATCGCCACGTACGCGTCGTGCGCGACGGCGACGACGAGCGCGTCGAGCTTGGTGAGCTCGCTCCATGCCACGAGGTCGAGGCCGTACTCGTGATGCGTCTCCGGCGCGCTCGCGATCGGGTCGTGGATGAGCGCCTTGATGCCGAACTCCGCGAGCTCCCGGATGATGTCGGGCACCTTGCTGTTGCGGATGTCGGTCACGTTCTCCTTGAACGTGATGCCGAGCACGCCGACGCGAGCCCCGCGCACCGCGACGTCGGAGTGGACGAGCAGCTTCACGAGTCGCTGCGCGATGTGCTTGCCCATGTTGTCGTTGACGCGACGGCCCGCGAGGATGACCTCGGGCTGGTAGCCGAGCTGCTGCGCCTTCGTCGTGAGGTAGTAGGGATCGACGCCGATGCAGTGCCCGCCCACGAGACCGGGCCGGAACTTGAGGAAGTTCCACTTCGTGCCGGCGGCCGCGAGCACGTCCGCGGTGCGGATCCCCATGCGATCGAAGATGAGCGAGAGCTCGTTCATCAGCGCGATGTTGATGTCGCGCTGCGTGTTCTCGATGACCTTGGCGGCCTCCGCGACCTTGATCGAGGGCGCGCGGTGGATGCCGGCGTCGACGATGGCGCCGTAGGCATTCGCGACGCGGTCGAGCGTTGCGTCGTCCTCGCCCGACACCACCTTGGTGATGCGCTCGAGCGTGTGCTCCTTGTCGCCGGGATTGATGCGCTCGGGTGAGTAGCCGAGCTTGAAGTCCTTGCCCTGAACGAGGCCCGAGACCTTCGCGAGCACGGGACCGCACACCTCCTCGGTGACGCCGGGATAGACGGTCGACTCGAAGACGACGACGTCGCCCTTCTTCAGGACCTTGCCGACGCTCTCGGACGCACGGATGACGGGCGTGAGATCCGGGACGTTGTTCTCGTCGACCGGCGTTGGCACCGCCACCACGAAGAACGTGGCCTTTGCGAGATCGGCGAGGTCGCTCGAGACCTTCAGCGGCGTTCCCTTGAGCGTCTCCTCGGAGACCTCGCCGTTGCGGTCGAAGCCGCGCGCCAGCTCCTTCACCTTCTCGACGTGGACGTCGAAGCCGACGGTGCCCGGGAACTTCCGCGCGAACGCGAGCGCCACGGGAAGACCGACATAGCCGAGACCGAGGATGGCAAAGGTGTCGCTCATGAGCTCTCCAGTTCTGCGAGCGTTCGTATCATTTTTTGGGGTGCGCGTTCAGCGAAGCCCCAGGATGCCGCGCGGCCCGGTCCCGAGCAGCCGCTCCGTTTCGGGCTCACCGACGCGCTTCGTCAGCGCAAGGATGGCCTCCTCCACGATCTCGGTGTCCTCGGGACGATGCGCGTCCGAGCACGCCGCCTCGTAGGCCTCGTCGTCGAGCAGCTTCTCCGCCGCTTTTTGCGACGCGCGGCCATACTTGCCGACGAGCGCGCAGACGTCGAGCAAGAGACATGCGCCCGCGTCGAGCAGCGGCTCGAGGCACGCGTCGTCCTTCCAGACCGGCTGGTAGCGCTCCGGATGCGCGAGCACCGGCCGCAAGCCGGC
>JAYTZB010001293.1:0-5031 GCA_043742085.1 Polyangiaceae bacterium | reverse complement strand
GCGTCGAGCCCGGCGAGCGGATCGCGCGAGGACGGCGCGACATCCATCACGGCGCCCGCGAGCGAGCCCGGCTCGTGCGTGACGCGACTGCCGCCGAGCTCGAGCTCCTTCTTGAACGCGCGAATCGCGCCCGCCGAGACCGGGAGCGGCACTGGACCGACCGCGCGAACGCGCTCCGACGATCGCGGCGGCGGGACGCTCTTCGGAAGGCGTCGCTCGCTGGCGCGCCGCTTCTCGACGAGCTCGGTGCCGAAGCTCGTCGCGATCCACTCGCCGAGCTTGAGCCGGCTCGCGAGCATCCCGCTGTCGGCGAGATACGACTCGAGGTCGCGGAGCATGGCGCCGGCGGACGGGTATCGCTCCTGGCGATCCTTCGCGAGCGCGCGTCGCACGATCTTCTCGAGCGCATCGTGATTCGGCACGCCCTTGTCGGGGAGCGTGGGGATCTCGGCGGTCTGCGCCTGCGTGACGAGCGGGATCTCGGACTTGGGCTTGTAGAGGCGGCGCCCCGCGAGCAGCTCCCAGAGGATGATGCCTGCCGCGAAGACGTCGGCGCGCGCATCGAGCGGCTCGCCACGCGCATGCTCGGGGCTCATGTACCCGGCCTTGCCCTTCAGGGCTTCGCTCGCGCTCTCCTCCTTGACGAGGTCGTTGGCGTGCGCGATGCCGAAGTCGCACAGCTTCACCTCGCCCTCGTACGAGATGAGGACGTTCGACGGCGACACGTCGCGATGCACGATGCCGAGCGGGTTCTCGTTCTCGTCGGTCCGGCGATGGGCGTAGTCGAGGCCCTCGAGGACGTCGGCCACGATGCCGAGCGCATGCGTGGCGGGCAGCGACACCTTCTGCTCGGTGCACTGCCGCAGCAGCGAGTTGAGGTCGAAGCCCTCCACGTATTCCATCGCGATGTAGAGGTCGTCGTTCTCCTTGCCGAGGTCGAAGACCTGGACGATGCGACGATGACCGAGCCGCGCTGCGAGCTTCGCCTCGTGAATGAGCATCTCGGCGAAGCGCGGATCATCCGCGAACGCGGGAAGGATCTGCTTCACCACCGCGAGGCGCGTTGCGCCGAGCTCGGTCTCCGCGCGCGCGAGGTAGATCTGGGCCATGCCGCCCTTGCCGATCTGCTCGAACAGCGTGTAGCGACCGAACGTGCGCGGAAGCGCGGCCGGCGAGCCGCCGAGGCCCGTCGTCGTCGGTGGAGGCGGGTTCGACGACATGGCGTTCATGCAACGAGGTTGTGGCTAGCAGATCTGGACGATCACGCGAGCGCAGCCTTGTGGGCAGCATACGCACATGCTTCGCGGATCCGAAAAACCTCGCTCGGAAAAGCTCAGCGGCCCGGCGTCGGCGCGGGCGCGGGCGGCTGCGGGAACGTCGGGATGGTGGACGGGAAACCAGGCGGCGGCTTGAAGGCGCCGGCATCGAAGCCCGGGATCGCCGTGGGGATCGTGAACGTCGGCGTGGGCGCGGGAGCCGCCTTGCCGCCGTCGGCCGCGGCGCCCGCGTCGGTCGCGGCGCCGGCATCGGTGGCGACGGGCTTGCCGCCGTCGGTCACCTTCGCGCCGCCTGCGGGCGGCGGCACCGCGCCGCCGAGCGGCGCGACGGTCGTGACCGGCGGGGCCGGCGTTCCGGGCGCGGCCGTGGTCGCGGGCACGGCGGGCACGACCACGGGAGCGACCGCTGCTGCGTCGGCGTCGTTGTGCTTGAGCGCATCGCAGCCCGTGCCGAGCGCGACGCTGCTCACGACGGCGATGGCCAGGGACGCGGAACCGAGAACGCTGCGGAAGCTCATCGCGTGCAGCATACACCGAGAGCCGATGCCGACCGAAGTCTCCTCCGGCTCGGCCGTCGATCAGGCGGCGACGCGCTCGGCGTTGCTGCGGTTGTTCCACGCCCGGCGCGCGGGAATTCCGTGATGCTCGAGGCCCGGGACGATGACGTCCTCGATGGTGTCGAGGAACAGGCGGCGCGCGTCGGAGCCGTTGCAGAGGCCCAGCTCGACGCCCTCGGGCGGCGGCTGCGAAGACTCCGGCAGATGCGCGAGCTCGTGCTCCTCGAGCGAGGCAAACGCCACCTCGAGGTAATCGCCGAGGCGCTCCTTGGTCACCGCATCGAGCGTCGGCGCGAGAAAACCGAGCATGCGCCAACCGAAGCGCGAGTGACCGACCTCGTCGGCGTAGATCCCGGTGAGCAGATCGCGCAGCTCGCCGGACGGCATCTCCAGGCGCTCCGCGCCGATGAGCGACACGGCGACCGTCTCGCTCAGGCAGCAGATGCTCAGCATGTTGCGGAGCGCTGCCTCCAGCGGAGAGTCCGCGTCCTCGTGCGCGGGGTAGTCCGCGCCGTCGGGGAGCTCCGCGTACGCCTCGCCGCCGAGCGCTTCGACGACCGAGCCGCACAGCACTCCATGACGGCGCTCCTCCGCGGCGAACCCATGGAGCTCCGCGACGACGTCGGCCGGCGCGCCGGCGATCTCGAACTGGTGCGCGAGACCGTCGAACACGCGCGCCGAGGAGTGCTCGTTGATCATGCGTCCGCGCCAGGTCCCGATCGCCGCTTCGCGGAGGTGCGGAAGCTGCGGCACGGCCGGGCGATTCTGCTTCGCTGCTTCGCGGAGATCGAGGACCACCATCACGCCACCGCCTGGAGGCCCGGGGCCGAAGCGGGCAGCGCGCGGCGCCTCATGGCCGGCGGAACCGGCGGCCCCCACGGCGTGCACGCGATGGTGACCTGCGGATCGGCGTCGGCGGGCAGGTTCGCGCAGCAGTCCCAGCGATGCGTGGCGAGACCGCCATCGCGGTCGCCGAGCAGCTCGACGCAGCACGTCTGCACCTCGGCCGAGACGCTCTTCTTCACGCCGGGGTAATTGCCTTCGGTCGGGAACGCGGCGTTGACGACCTGATCGCACGAGCGCTTCAGCACGCTCGCGTCGGCGTGATCACAGCCGGGGGCAGCGGTCGCCTTGCCGCTGTGCTTCTTCGCCTTCTTGGCGCTGAGGTCCGCCTCGGCGGAGGTCGCGGCACCGGCGCCGTCGATGGTCGCGGGGTCCTCGCCCTCGGCGGTCTGCGCGGCGCAGCCTCCGATGAACGCGACGGAGAAGGCCACCTTGGCGGCTGCACGCAAAGCTGCGGAATGAACGTCGGATCGCATCGTAAGTCACCTCGTGTCGGGCGCTCTTCCTCCCCAGGAGGTGCCGACGAAGGTGTTTCTAGCGCGCCCCGCTGTACGGACAATCAGGATGATGCGTAATCAATCGTATCGCTGCGCATTACAATCGTGCGCACGTGCCTATTTCAGCGGCACTTCGCTCATTTGCTTGGCGAGCTGTTCGTAGATCGAGCGGCGGGGGTCGTCGGTGCGGAAGATGAGCCGGAACCAGTCGCTGATGAGCGACACGCCGGGGAGGATCTTCGCCAGGCGGCCCGACGCGATGTCCTTTCGCACCAGGTACTCGGGCAAGACGGCGATGCCGCCCTGAGCGAGCACACGCAGGCGGATCGCCTCGATGGTGCCGAGGCGCATGACGTTGCCGAAGCGGAGGTGGTCGCCGCCGCCCGGCGCATCGCGGAAGTAGCGGAAGAGCGAGAGCGTCACGTCGGTGTCGAGCAGCGTGTGCTCCTCGGCGTGCTTGGTCTTGTCGAGCGGCTTCTTGTCGAGGAGCGCGGACGCGCCGACGAACACGTAGTCCTCGCGGTGCAGGCGCAGGGAATCGAGCTTGGGATCGGTGAGGCGACTCGACGTGACCGCGCATTCGATCTCCATCGAGCGAACGCGCATGAGGATGTCCGCGCCGGAGCCGAAGTAGAGATGGAGGCGGAGCCAGGGCTGCGCCTTCGTGAGCGCGTCGAGCTGCGGGAGGATCCAGCTCACGCCGAGCTCGTGACGCGTGCCGATGGTGACGTCCGTGGGCGCCAGCGACCGACCGGCCGAGCCGCTCCGCACGCACTCCGCGGCCGCGAGCAGGGTGCGCTCGGCGGCGGGCAGGAGGGCCAGACCGGACTCGGTGAGGCGCACGCTGCGGGTCGTTCGCTGGAAGAGTGGCGCGCCGAGCTGCTCCTCGAGCTGCTTGATGCGGGCCCCGAAGGCCGCTGGCGTCAGGGCCACGGACCGCGCCGCAGCCCTGAAATTCAGAAGCTTCGCGGCCGCCGTGAAGCAACGGAGCGATTCGATCGACGGCAGCATGGACGAGCTCCAGCGTACTGCAGAAGGCGCCGCTTTCCTTCGGCCCGCGTCATGGGCAGAATCGCGCGCGAATGGCGGACGACAAGCCCCCCGAGACTCCTGACGCGAAGGAAGCGAAGGAAGCGAAGGAAGCGAAGCGGCCGGATGCGCCGCCGTCGTCGCGGCTCGGTCGCCTCGGTCGCCTCGCGGCGCTCTCGACGCGCGCGGTGCCGCTCGCTACGGAAGCCATGCGGCGTGCCGCGTTCGGCAAGCGGCGCAGCGCCGACGAGGAGCTCGAGGCGCAGAAGCGCATCATGGAGAACGCGCGCAAGACCGCCGAGGCGATGCTCAAGACGCTCGGTGAGATGAAGGGCCTCCCCCTCAAGCTGGGGCAGATGGCGTCGTACATCGACGGTCTCGCGCCGCCCGGCTACGAGGACAAGTTCCAGGAGGTCCTGAAGAAGCTGCAGGCGAAGGCGCCACCGCTCTCGCGTGAGGCCGCGACCAAGGTCATGACCAAGGAGCTCGGCCCGCCCGAGGAGGTCTTCGCGGAGTGGGAGCTCGATCCGTTCGCGGCCGCCAGCATCGGGCAGGTGCATCGCGCCACCACCAAGGCTGGCGACAAGGTGGCGGTGAAGGTGCAGTACCCCGAGATCGACAAGGCCATCGAGAACGATCTCAAGAGCATCTCGATGCTCGAGACCATGATCTCCCCGGTCGGCCGCAAGTATCACACGAAGGAAGCGCTCGACGAGATCAAGGCGGTGTTCCTCGCCGAGCTCGACTACCGGCGCGAGGCCGACAACGCCGAGCACTTCCGCGCGATGCACCGCGGCGACGACGAGATCGTCATCCCGCGCGTCTTCC
>JAYTZB010001292.1:0-1920 GCA_043742085.1 Polyangiaceae bacterium | reverse complement strand
TCGGCGTGTGGGAGGTGGCCTTCGAGGCCTGGGTCGACGCCTTCACCACGTGGAGGAAGGGCACCGAGAAGAAGCAGGCAGCCGGGGCCGAGATCACCGTGGAGCTGCTCATCGGCGCGCGGCTCCTCGCGGAAGGCGCCGCGCGCTCCGCCAAGGAGGCGCCAGGCGTCTCGGCGCTCCTCGAGGATGCGGCGCGTGGCGCGCGCGACGAGAAGCGCCCCGTCGCCGAGCGCATGGCGGCCGCCACCGGCGATCTCGTGGTGCGAGCGATGGTGGAGGCGCCGGACTTCGCGAACGCCACGCCCTCCGATCGCGTCCTCTCGATCGTCGTCGACCCGGTGATCGCGCGATTCAGCGCGTGGTACGAGCTCTTCCCGCGATCGTGCGGCGAGCGCGGCGCGCACGGCACCTTCGCCGACGTCGAGCGGCGACTCGACTACGTGGCGTCGATGGGCTTCGACGTCCTCTATCTACCGCCCATCCATCCCATCGGCCGCGCGTTCCGGAAGGGCCCGAACAACACGCTCACCGCCGGGCGCGACGACCCCGGGAGCCCGTGGGCGATCGGCGCGGCGGAGGGCGGGCACAAGTCGGTGCATCCCGCGCTCGGCACCATCGGCGACTTCGAGCGCCTGGTCGCCGCCGCGCGCGAGCGGAAGCTCGAGGTGGCGCTCGACATCGCGTTCCAGGCGTCGCCCGATCATCCGTACGTGAAGGAGCATCCCGACTGGTTCGTGCAGCGGCCCGACGGCACCATCCAGTACGCCGAGAACCCGCCCAAAAAGTACCAGGACGTCTATCCCTTCGACTTCGAGTGCGCGGACTGGGAAGGCTTGTGGACCGAGCTCCTCGACGTCTTCCTCTTCTGGGTCGCGCGCGGCGTGAAGGTCTTCCGGGTCGACAACCCGCACACGAAGGCGCTGCGCTTCTGGGAGTGGTGCATCGTTGAAATCAAGTCGCGCCATCCCGAGGTGATCTTCCTCGCGGAGGCGTTCACGCGTCCCAAGCTGATGTACGCCCTGGCGAAGGGCGGGTTCTCGCAGTCGTATACGTACTTCACGTGGCGCAACACGAAGGCCGAATTCCAGGCCTATCTCGCGGAGCTGACCCGGCCGCCCGTCTCCGAGTTCTATCGCCCGAACTTCTGGCCCAACACCCCCGACATCCTCCCCGAGCACCTCCAGCACGGTGAGCGACCGACGTTCCTCCTGCGGCTCGTGCTCGCGGCGACGCTCTCGAGCAACTGGGGGATGTACGGTCCGAGCTTCGAGCTGCTGGAGCACGTGCCGCGGCCGGGCGCGGAGGAGTACATCGACAGCGAGAAGTTCCAGCTCCGCGCGTGGAACCTCGACGACCCGCGCTCGTTGCGTGACGTCATCGCGCTCGTGAACCGCGCTCGCCGCGAGAACCCCGCGCTCCAGCAGACCAGCCGCCTCACGTTCCACGAGACCGACAACGATGCGCTCATGGCCTACAGCAAGGTCTCCGACGATCGCTCCAGCGTCGTGCTCGTCGTGACCAACATGGACCCGCGTCACAAGCACGGCGCGTGGATCCAGCTCGACCTCGAGGCGCTGGGCGTCGGCCCCGCGGAGAGCTTCCAGGTCCATGACGTGCTGTCCGACGCTCGCTACCTGTGGACGGGCGCGCGCAACTACGTCGAGCTCGATCCCGCACTGTTCCCGGCGAGCCTCTTCGTCGTCCGTCGCAAGGTCCGCTCCGAGCAGGACTTCGAGTACTTCCTATGACAAGCCACATCGCTCCGCAGGACATCACGCTGGACGTCTCCTCGCGCTGGGA
Organism: Polyangiaceae bacterium; assembly: GCA_043742085.1. Taxonomy (GTDB): domain Bacteria; phylum Myxococcota_A; class Polyangia; order Polyangiales; family Polyangiaceae; genus Labilithrix. The sequence goes on along the minus strand of JAYTZB010001292.1, from coordinate 120 downwards.
TGCGCTCTTCGAGGGCAGCGCGCGCGCGGCTCTCGAGCGAGCGCTGCCCGGGTACATCAGCGCTCGGCGCTGGTACCGAACCAAGACCCGACGCGTGCAGAGTGCACGCATAACGGCGGC
>JAYTZB010001291.1:0-2876 GCA_043742085.1 Polyangiaceae bacterium | reverse complement strand
GACCCGGCCAGCGTGCCGAACGTGACCACGCCGACGAGGCTGAGACCCACGGTGAGCGCGACGCTCATCCAGTGAGTGCCGTAGCTCTCGAAGAACCTGTGCCACGCGTAGATGCGGATCACGCCGATGGTCCCCAGCACGAGCCCCAGCACCAGGCCCGCCCGCACTTCGCGGTACGCTATGCGCGCCCAGTCGCGCAGGCGGAACTCGCCGAGCGCCATCGCGCGGATGACGATGGTGGTCGCCTGAGAGCCGGAGTTGCCGCCGCTGCTTATGATGAGGGGCACGAAGAGCGCGAGGACCACCGCCTTCGCGATCTCCCCCTCGAAGTGGCTCATGGCGGTCGCGGTGAGCATCTCGCCAAGGAAGAGTGCGGAGAGCCAACCCGCCCGCTTCTTGATCATCGAGCCGAAGCCGATCGACAGGTACGGGGCACCCAGCGCCTCTCCACCGCCGATCTTCTGGATGTCCTCGGTCGCCGCCTCGCGCTCTACCTCCACGACGTCGTCGATGGTGACGACGCCGACCATGCGGCGCTCGTCGTCGACGACGGGCATGGCAAGGAAGCCGTGCTTGCCGAAGAGGCGGGCCACTTCACGCTCATCGGTGGCCGGATTCAGGGTGATCACGTCGATCCGCATGAGCCCAGCGATGGTCCCGTGCTCCGGTGCCGAGAACAGCTCGCGGAACGACAGGACCCCGAGGAGGTGTTGCTCGGCGTCGAGGACATAGACGTAGTAGACGGTGCCGGACCGCTCGCGCGGCTGCTTGCGTACGTAGCGAATGGCTTCGTCGACGGTCATCTCGGGCCGCACCCTCACGAAGCGCGGATTCATCAGTCCGCCAGCCTCGTCCTCGGCGTGCGCAAGCAGAGCCTTCACCTCGCAGCACGTCTCGTCGTCGAGGAGTGCGAGCAGTCCTTCGCGTTCGAAGACGGGGACGCGCTGCAGGAGGTCCGCCGCGTCATCAGGAGGCAGGAGCCGCAACCACAGGCGGCGTTCCTCAGGCGGCAAGTTGCGGACGAGCTGCGCCTGGTCGAAGGAGCCGAGGCCGAGGAAGACGCGCTCGGCATCCACGCGTGAGCAGAGTTCGAAGCCGTCGCGCCGCTCCTCAGGCGAGAGCACCGCCCAGGCATCGTTCAGGCGCCGGCCGTGAGGCCGTTGTCGGACGGCGCGGCCGATTCAGGAGGTGGAGCGCTGCGCATGATCCGAGGGCGGCCGTCGGCCGGCAACTCCAATGTAAGAGTCGCCGGCTAAAGAAAGCCCAAAGACGGGAGCTCTCGTCACGGCGGGGATGGGTAGTTGCGCTGGACGAAGCAGAGACCGTCCGAATTCAGGTGGCCTTGGGTGCTCTGGTTGTAGGTCGCGAAGTCGTAATAGTCCCGCAACCCGGTGGCGGCGTCGGAGCCCGTCGCATGGGGAACACTCTGCGGATCGAACGACATCGCGCCGGTGTGCTTTGGGTGCACCGCAGTACTCGGCTCCAGGCAGTACCTCCACTGGAGCGGCTTCCCCGTGCCATCCGTGAAGGCGGTGTAGTCGACCCCTCGTGTGCTCTCGAGCGTGACGGTCGGGATCGCGGAGCCCTGACCCACGACGCGCGCCGCGAACTGATCGAAGTGCGCCGGAGAATCATGAAGAACGCTGTCCCAGAACGGGTGATCGGTGTGGATCGTGACCTGTGCGATCACCGACGCGTCGCTCCGCACGGCGACCCCGCGCTCGTGCTCTTCTGCGTCGAAGGGCTTTGCCGGATCGTTGTCCGGATTCTGGCAGTTCACGTACGTCGTCGGTGACTTGAAGCACAATCGGAACGCGACGGAGTCCGGCCACGTCTTCCGCTCCTCCGGGTAGCACGCCGGATCGGCCTTGTTGCCCCTGAACTTCGCTTCGCCGACGTAGAGCACGGCGCAGCCGCTGCGCACCATCTCGGCGTAGTCCGCGCTCGCCTCGGCCGGCACGTTCACCATCCGCGCTGCCGAGGATGCCGCGACGATGTCGAATCCGAATCCGTAGCGATTGCCATCGGTCCGCAACGCCTTTCCGTCGCTCGTTGTTTTCACCGAGGCGAACGGTACGGCGAGCTCGCCGGGAGAGCCCTTTCCCGGCAGATACGAGGGGTCGGATCGCGCGAGGTCGAATGCCCACGGGCCGCGGAGCTGCGCGACGACCGCGCCCGCCTTCGATGCGTCACCGGGCACCGCATCGGGGGTGTCGTAGAGGGTGACCGCATCGATGGTGGTCAACAGATGCGTGAAGTGGACGTCCCATCCGTCGACGAACGCCGCATCGTCCGGCTGGGCCGGCGGGAAGGGATAGCCCGTGAGCGCAAGCACTTCCCCCGACACCGCGAACCACACGCCACCAGGGCCAGGATCGGCGGCGCCGAGATCCAGTCCACCGCCACCGGCTGCTCCGGCGTCGCTCGCTGACTGTGACGTCGTAGTGCTCGAACACGATGCCGCCGCGAGGGACGTGGCAAGCGCGAGCGCGAGCGCAAAGAACCTGGTGCCCGATTCGTCAATCATCATCACTCGTGTCTACCGAATGCGCACCCCCGCCAACAATGGCTAATACCCGACCGACGTCACATGGATTCTCACGCAAGTAGGCAATTGCCACATATCTCAATTCACCAACGACGCAACTGCACGAGCGTCGCGACCCAACGACGCTGCTCCGTGACGAGAGAGGTCTCCAGATGACCCGGGCTCCGTCTTTACGGAGCACTTATATCGAGGGGGCTGCAACTCACTCGTGCACGGGCATTCCGGAAGCGACCTCTCGACGAATGAGCGCATCGCAGCCTATCTCTGCGGACCGCGGACGCTCGTCGCGCTCGCGGCGCTCGCGGCGGCGTGGGTGGCCGTCAACTTC
>JAYTZB010001290.1:0-1657 GCA_043742085.1 Polyangiaceae bacterium | reverse complement strand
TCACCTCGCCGTTGCCGGGGGTGTTCTTCCACGAGCACGAGGTGGTGACGATGTCGCCGCTCGCCGAGACGAAGCCGCCGTTCGCGCTCCCGCCGTTGTTGATCTCGATCCACGCCTGCGTGTTGAAGCTCCAGCCCTTGACGGTGCCGAGGTCGCTCGCGGCGCCGCCGGCGCCGCCCGCAAAGAGCTGCGTCGACATGTCCGTGCCGAGCTTGTGCATGTGCGGCATCGACGCGATGAAGTGGAGACCGGCGTAGTCGCCCTTCATCGCGGTGGAGCACTTCGCGGTGAGGCTGCCGTTCGCCGGGATCTTGATGTTCTGGGTGCCGAACGCGATCACGTCGGCGTCGTACTTGCGCGGCGGCGACGTCGTGCAGAGGTCGAAGCCGCTGTGGTCCGTCTGTCCGGTCAGCGCCTGCGGGTTCGAGTAGTGCACCTGCACGACGTAGTGCGTGGCGCCGGTCTTCTGCAGCGGAAAGCCCGCTTCGGGCGGGAGCTCGAAGCCCTTACCGCCGGGCGCCCAGCCGGTGACCATGCGCCAGCGGAGAGAGCCGCCCGCGTTGCATTCGGCCGGCGTCGCGGAGACCGCCTGGTCGGACTCGAAGAGCACGACGTGATGGACGATGCTCGTGTTGTCGATGCGCGGCGAGAAGCCGACCACCTGCGTCGGCGTGGGGCGCGTGAGCTCGACGCCGTAGCAGACGTAGATGTCGTTCGCGCCTTGCATCGTGTAGTCGCTCGCGGGAGCGATCGGCAGATCGGGCGTGCACTTGGTGGCCACGACGTCGGGCGGCGGCTTCGTCGTCGTTCCGCAGGCGGCGGTGCCGGCGGGCGCGCGGATCGCCGCCCATGACGAGAGCGTGGTGCGATCGGCGTCGGAGAGCCGCGCGTTGGGCGGCTGCGGCATCGGGTTACGGTCGTCGGCGATGCGCTCGGGCACGAGCTCGTAGACGCGGCGGGCGGGGTTGCTCTTTGCCGGGGCGTGGAGATCCTCGGCGGTGACGAGCGCCATCGGCGCGCCGTACTTCGGCGATGCGTCGTGGCACTTGCGACAGTTGGCGGCGAGGATCGCATCGACCTCGCAAGGGAGCGGACCGGCCACGCCGTCCGGGCCGACCGGCGTGATCGTCGAGGTGCCACCGCTGCTGCCTGGCGCCGCGCCGTTGGTGGCGCTGCACGCCGACGCCAGCGCTATGGCCGCGACGAACGGAAGCGGACCGAACGAGGCAGAAAGGCTGAACGGGCTTCGCATCGCAGCGAAGCATGCGCGATCACCGATGCGCGCGCAATCGAAGGGCTATTTGTTCACGCGTTCGAGGTACTGGCCGCTCGACGTGTCGATCTTGATCCACTCGCCCTCTTTGATGAAGAGCGGGACGTTGATGGTGGCGCCGGTGACGAGGGTGGCGGGCTTGCTGGCTCCGCTCGCCGTGTCGCCCTTGATGCCGGGCTCGCTCGCGACGATCTGCATGACGACGTTGGGCGGGAGATCCACGCCGATCGCGTTGCCGTTGTAGAGCGTGACGTTGCACTGGAGGCCTTCGGCGAGGAAGCGCTTCTCGTCGCCGACCTTGTCCTTGTTGACGTAGAGCTGGTCGCCCGTGTTCGTGTCCATGAAGACGTAGCTGTCGCCCTCTTCCCACGAGTACGTCATCTT
>JAYTZB010001289.1:0-1893 GCA_043742085.1 Polyangiaceae bacterium | reverse complement strand
GCCCGACGCTGGCTCTTCGTGCTGTCGCTGCTGCACGAGCGTGCGCTCGACGCGCTGATCGCTCCGCCCACGCCCTTCGGGGATGCGGCCGAGCTCTACGCCTCGCTCGCCGGCGACGCCGACGTGCCGCCCGCGCACGTCTTCGTGTATCGGTGAGGGCATGTTCTCGGTCGGTGTCTCGGACCACGTCATGATCGCCCACAGCTTCGCGGACCCGACCTTCGGGCCAGCGCAGCGGCTCCACGGAGCGACCTACGCGGTGGAGGCCGAGGTGCGTGCGCCCTCGCTCAACGTGCATCACGTGGTCATGGATATCGGCGCCATGCGCTCGATCCTGCGCCGTATTCTCGATGGCCTCGACTACTCGAACCTCGACGAAAATGCCGCTTTTCCTGGGCGAACGTCGACGACGGAGCGCGTCGCGCAGCACATCGGCAACGAGCTCGCGAAGGCGTTCCTGGCGTTGCCCGACGACGCGAAGGCCACCGCGGGCGCGACGCTGCGCGTGCTCTTGCGGGAGTCGCCGGTCGCCTTCGCGTCGTTCGAGCGCATCCTCTAGGAAGAGACGAGGCGTCGTGCGCATCGCGTGGGTGCTCTACGGGAGCCTGGAGCAGCGAACGGGCGGGACCATCTACGACGCCCACGTGGTCGATGGCCTACGACGCGCAGGCGACGAGGTGCACGTGGTGTCGCTCGAGGATGGCGATGCGCCGCAGGCGGGGCACGGATTCGCGCGGACGCTCCCGCCGATCGCGCGCGTCGCGACGATGGCGAAGGCAGGGCTCGCGCTGGCGAAGCAGATCGAGGACATCGATCCCGAGATCGTGGTCGGTGACGAGCTGTGCTTCCGGGAGCTGGGGATCGCGTATCGTCGGCTCGGCCGGTGGGCGCCGCGAGCGCGTGGAGCGCAGCGAGCGCGACGCGTGCGGCGCGTGCTGCTCGTGCATCACTTGACCGCATGGGAGCTCGAGCTCTCGCCCTTGCGACGGCGCGTGGTGCGGGCGGCGGAGCGGTTTGCGATCGATGCGTCGGATGCGGTGATCGTGACCAGCCGGACGACGCGCGAGCGGCTGGTTGGCGAGGGGGTGCGGGAGAGGATCGAGGTCGTGCTGCCCGGGGCGGATCGATTGCGCCCGAGCGGGAGCGAGAGCGGGAGCGGGAGCGAGGTGCGGTTCGTCGTGCTCGGGGCTGTCGTGGGAAGGAAGCGGGTGCTCGAGGTGGTGCGGGCGTTTGCGCGCGGGGCGGCGCCCGTCGGGCGGCTCGCCATCGTCGGGAGCACGACGCGTGACACGGCGTACGTGGCGGCCGTCCAGGACGAGATCGCGCGGCTGGGCATCGGGGAGCGCGTCGTGATGGATGGCGAGGTCGACGAAGTCGGGGTCGCGCGCGCGCTCGCACGCGCCGACGTGCTCGTGATGCCGTCGACGCTCGAGGGCTACGGCATCGCGGCGACGGAGGCCATCCACGCCGGGGTGCCCGTCATCGCGGCTCGCGCGCAAGGACTCCAGGAAGCGCTCGCGCCGTGCCCCGACGCCACCATGTTCGCCGATGACGAGGAAGCGCTCGCGCTGGCGCTCGATCGCTTCGCGCATGACCACGCTCTGCGCACGGCGATGACCGAGGCCGCGCGCGCCGCTTCGCCACGCATGCCGACGTGGGCGTCGTGCGCCGAGGCCTTTCGGGCCGCGCTCATCGCGTGAGCGCCAGCGCGGCGACGGCCGCGCGTAGCCTCGCCGTGCGACCTGCGTGCGTGGTCTCCGCCGCGAGCGCGTCGAGCGCCGCACCGCCGAGGGCTGCGCCGATGCGCACCGTGACGTGCACGTCGCGAAAGCCCGGCAGCGTCGCCTGGAGCAGCGGCGCGATGGTGGTGATGCCGCGACGCTCGCCCCAGCG
>JAYTZB010001288.1:0-2541 GCA_043742085.1 Polyangiaceae bacterium | reverse complement strand
ACGACGTCGGCGATGCCGACGGGCGACGGGTGCGCGCCGGCGGCTACCAGCCCGGCGATGTGTGCGATGTCGGCGGCCAGGACCGCCCCGACCTCGTCGGCGATGGAGCGGAAAGCTGCCCAATCAAGCGTGCGCGGATAGGCGGTCGTGCCGGCCCAGAGGAGCTTCGGCTGGTGCTCCTTCGCGAGCTTGCGCACCTCGTCCATGTCGATGCGGTGATCCTCGCGCCGCACGCCGAACGGCACGCTCTTGAAGTACTTGCCGGTGATCGACACGGTGTGACCGTGCGTGAGGTGCCCGCCCGCGGGGAGCCCGAGGCCCATCACGACGTCGCCCGGCTTGCAGAACGCGAGGTACACGGCGAGGTTCGCGGGGCTGCCGGAATACGGCTGCACGTTGACGTGCATGTCCTCCTCGCCACCGGCAGCCGCCGTCGCGCCGAAGATCTTCTTCAAGCGCGAGATGGCGAGCTCCTCGACCTGGTCGATGACCTGCTGCCCCTCGTAGTAGCGCTTGTGCGCGTAGCCCTCGGAGTACTTGTTCGTGAGGCAGGAGCCGGTCGCTTCCATCACTGCACGCGACGCGTAGTTCTCGCTCGCGATGAGCCGCATGGTCTCGTGCTCGCGAACGTTCTCCTCCGCGATCAGCTTTGCGATCTCGGGATCCGCCTCGGTCAGGTTTCGCTCGGCCATGCCTTGCGGATACCGCACAAATCCGGCCGCGTCACCGGTCAGCCGTCGTATATAGGGTGCGATGCGTGGCTTCGTCTCGGCAGCGCTCGTGATCGCAGCGGTCGTGCTTCTCGCGACGCCGTCGACCGCGCGCGCCGATTCGGTGACCGGCGCAGCGAGCTCAGCGGCCGACGCGCCCGCCGAAGCGCCGCCGCCGGCGCCCGACGTCGCGGAGGATCCGACGCTACGCAAGACCGTGGCGGTGCGTCGCGCCGGAGTGGTGCTCGGCTTCGCGACCGGCGCCGGATTCGCAGGCGCGAGCGGCTATCCCAACAACGCGCGCCTCATCGGCAACCCGGCGTTCTATTCGGAGAGCCCGCTCCTCGTCGGCGGGTCGACCACGTTCTTCCTGATGGGCGCGCTCACCGATTACCTGTCCTTCGGTCCGATGGTGAGCACGGCCTCCTTCGCGAACGAGACCTGGACGTCGAAGGGCATCGGCGTCGGCTTCCGTGCCGAGGTGTTCCCGCTGCTCGCCCTCGTGCCGCCTCTCGCCGATCTCGCGATCTACGGAGAGGCGGGCGTGGGCTCCACCGAGCTCCAGCGAAAAGGCGACTACCCGAGCGCCGACGGAACGCAGTCGTTCCTCGGGATGGGCGTCCACAAGGAGTTCCGGTTCTTCCGCTTCCTCGGCGGGCACGTCGCGGGCGGTCCGTTCGTCGAGTACGACGCGATCTTCTCGACCTCCGCGGAGCGCCACTGGATGTCCATCGGGGCGCGCTTCGCCTGGTACGGCGGTACGGTCACGCAAGACCACCGCTGACATGCGCTCGTCGCACGCCGCGGAGAGGTGATACCGTGGGCACGTGAGCGCAGCGGACCCGTTCGGGCTCGTCGGTCAGGTCCTCGACGGCCAATTCCGCGTCGACAAGCTCGTCGGCGAAGGTGGGTTCAGTGCGGTCTATCGCGGCCATCACCAGGGCCTCAACGAGCCGATCGCCGTCAAGTGCCTGAAGCTGCCCGCGGCGCTCGGCACCACGCTCGTCGACACGTTCGTGCAGCGCTTCCGCGACGAGAGCCGCATCCTCTACCGGCTCTCGCAGGGCAACCTGCACGTGGTGCGCAGCATCGCTGCCGGCACCACGCAGGCGCCCGCGACGGGCGCGCTCGTCCCGTACATGGTCCTCGAGTGGCTCGAAGGACGTTCCGTGCAGAACGACTTCACGGTCCGTCGCACGCACGGTGAGAAGGGGCGCTCCCTCGCCGAGGTGGTGAAGCTCTTCGACACCGCCGCCGACGGCCTCGCATACGCACACTCGCAAGGCGTCGCGCATCGCGATCTCAATCCCGGAAACCTCTTCCTCGCGACCACGCAGCACGGCGTGAAGATGAAGGTGCTCGACTTCGGCGTCGCGAAGCTGATGCACGACGGCGCGCTCAACATGGGCCCGCGCGCGCACACCGTCGGGCAGATCAAGATCTTCGCGCCGGCCTACGGCGCGCCGGAGCAGTTCGATGACCGCATCGGTGCGGTGGGCGTTGCGTCGGACGTGTACTCGTTCGCGCTGATCCTTCTCGAGGCGCTTCGCGACCGGAACGTGGTCGAGGGAACGCATCTCGGCGAGTTCGCGCAGAGCACCACCGATCCGAACCGCCGGCCCACGCCGCGGACGCTCGGCATCGACGTGCCGGACGAGGTCGAGCAAACCTTCGCGCGCGCGACCACGCTCGACCCCGCGCAGCGCTGGGCCAATGCCGGCGATTTCTGGCAGAGCCTGACCATCGCGCTCAAGCACGCCACCGAGCGCAAGTACGAGAACGCGGCGCGCGAGACGCCGCCGCTCGCGATGGGCGGCATGCCTGCCGCCGC
>JAYTZB010001287.1:0-3708 GCA_043742085.1 Polyangiaceae bacterium | reverse complement strand
CCTCATGAGCAGCACGGCGGACAGCATCGAGATCGATACCGCGAGCCTGCTCGTCGGCGTGCCGGCCTCGAGGACGCTCGACGCGCTGGAGACCGCGCTCGCGGCCCGCGGATTCACGCTCGGCGTCGCGCTCGACCGCGCCGGTCCGCCGACCATCTCCGTCGGCGACTGGCTCGCGCAGGGCGCACCGGGCGCGGCGAGCGTGTTCGCCGATCCCGCCGATCATCTCGTCGCGGGGCTCGAGGCGACGCTCCCCGACGGCAAGCGGCTCGAGGTTCGCCCCGGGCCGCGCCGCGCCGTAGGTCCCGACCTCACGGCCCTCGCGGTCGGGACGCATCGCCGGCTCGCGTCGATCGAGCACGCATGGCTGCGCATCCATCGCCGCGATGCACGGCGCCCAGCGATGCCCCTGCCCGCGGGCATCGATCTCGATCCGCCGGTGAGCGCCGCCGAGGCGCGGCTGATCGATGCGATCTGGAAACAGCTGAGCGGCGGTTGACACTCGTCGTCCTATGACCCGCTCATGACGTCGCTCCGCGAGCGCGTTGCCAGACTCGCCACGCGCACCTGAAAGTCGCAGCACAGCGGCAACGATGCCCCATCGGCGCGCGGCACCGTGACTCGCGACGGCCAACGCGTACTGTCATTCCATGCGTCTCTCCTCTTCTCTCGTCGGCTTCACCCTCGCGAGCGTCGCACTCATCTGTGTCGCTCCGTCGTGCTCGAGCGGCGGCGACGCCGGCGGCGGCGACCCGGGAGGTGACGCTTCATCGGACACATCGGTCGAGGCGGGCGCCGGGTGCGACGGCTGCACGCCGGCACCGCCGAGCGACGTTGGAAAGGCGTGCACGACCGACGCCGACTGCGAGAGCGTATGCGCGGGCGGCAAGTGCACGGCGCCGTCTCATGCCGACGGCAAGGTGTCGCCGAGCCTCGGCGAGACCGACGTCGACTGCGGAGGCATGGTGCCCGACGGGAACGGAGCTCCCGCCGTCGCCTGCGCCACCGGCAGGACGTGCGCGGCCGGCACCGACTGCGCCAGCAAGTTCTGCGGCGTCGACAAGAAGTGCGAGCCTCGCAAAGCAGGACGCAAGGACGGCGACGAGACCGACGTCGACTGCGGAGGCACCGCCGACCCCGACACGAAGCTGGTGCCCGCGCGCTGCGGCGACGAGCTCGGCTGCCTCGCCGACGGCGACTGCAAATCGACGCTCTGCAACACCACGTTGAAGGTCTGCGTCGTCGGCCGCTCGTGCAAAGGCATCGTCGGCGGGGCGACCGCTGGCATCAACACGTGCGGCAAGCGCGAGACGTCCGATCCGACCAAGGTCCACGAGAGCTGCTGCCGCTCCCTTCCCCTCCCCGCGACGCCGTCCGTCCGCCTCGACAAATACGAGGTCACGTCCGGACGCATGCGCCAGTTCATCGAGTCGGTTGGGCCGAACCTTCGCAAGTGGGCGAACGACGAGATCGCGGCGGCGACGCCGACTGGCATGCGCCTCGCGAACGACATCCCCGTGACGCTGCGCGATCTGCTGCCAGCGAGCGCCACGCCCAACGAGCCGCTCAACTTGCTCGTGCAGGTCGGTGCGCTGGCGATGGATACGCGGTTGCCGGGCGTCGAGGGCTCGCAGGGCTGCTTCAACAACGCCACCGACGCGTTCGGAGCAAACACGTACTGGTGGGATCAGGCCACGCTCGTCGCTCACTTCGTCACGCACGCGCCGCGCAAATTCACGAAGGAGCAATACGACGAGAAGTCGATGAACTGCGGCGCGTACTGGATGTATGCCGCCTTCTGCGCGTGGGACGGGGGCCGCCTCCCGACGCCCGCCGAGGTCCAGCAGGCCTGGGGGACGACCACGTATCCGTGGGGCACCGCGACGTACACGCTGCCGACCAATCCGGGACCAGGTCTGAACACGCACGAGCTGACCGCGAACTACTTCAACAACAACTGGAGCTCGACCGGCCGCAACTTCTACCACTTCCCAGACGGGCCCGACGCTGCCGACGAGGCCGGTGAGATCGCCGCGCCGGGTCGCTTCGTCATGGACGCGACCATGGTGAAGTCGAACGGCGAGTCGTGGATGGACCTCGGCGCCAACTTGATGGAGGTCACGCACTACAACACCGAGTACGTGCCCAAGGACTTCTGCGACTTCGCCATCACCAAAGCGGCGGGTGACGTGCCGACGGCCGCGTGCCAGGCCGCGGGTCACCCCAACGACCCGTTGTTCTATGGAGTGCTGCGCAAGACCAACATGCCGGTGTCGCGGTGGACGGGTGGCTCGTGGGAGGGCCACCAGCAGTTCACGTTCGACCCGACCAAGGAGCCGTGGTTCGTCAAGGTGACGGACGCGAAGGCCTACAACCTCGCCGTGCAGACGCAGTACGGCAAGACCGGCGTTCGCTGCGCGCGTTGATTCACGAAGTGGCGCGCAACCGATAGCTCGCCAGCAGCGACGCCAAGAGGAGCGCGAAGCCCAGCCCGACCGCGGTCGCGCCCCATTCGAGGAGCGACCGCGGTGCCGGAACGAGGTGCGCTCGCACCACCAGGTGCATTGCACCAGCTGCGAGCGGAACGAGGGCCACGCGGACACGCGCCCTCCATGCGAGAAGGAGCGCCGCCACCGCCGTCGCGAGGTCGAGCACGAGGACGTGCGCGGGCCAGTGTCCGCCGGTCCACCCGACCGTCCACACGGCGAGATGGAGCGTGAAGAGAGCGCCGGTGAGCAGACGCATCCGCTCCGCTTGGTCCACCATGTCGAAGGTTTGGGCCACGAACACCGGCACTGCGGTCGACGGTGCCCATCGCGCTCGGTCGCCGGACAACAACGCGCGGTACGGACCAGCCTCGTCACGCGCCGCGACAGCGTTCGCCTTTGGAGACTCCGACGATGGAACGCTCGGCAAGAGCGCGCGCAGGACGAGCGTGGCCGTCGCCATGAGCGCCGTGACCGCGAACGCGCTCGGCATCGAGACCGCAGCGAAGGCCAGAGTGGCCGCCACCACGAGCCATGTCACGCCTTCGCTCCGCATGCGCCGAGCAGCGAGGAGAAACGCCACCGGCAACAGCGCAGCGAGGCTGACGGGATGCTGTGTGGACCAGAACATGACGTGAGCGACGAAGAGCACGGCCCCCAACGACCACGACGCGCGCACGGCGCGGCGCAAGACCGTCGCGCCCCAGGCATCGAGCGGTACCGCGCTCGTCACGCCGCCCGCGCTCGCTACGCCGTGGAGCGTGAACGTCCCGAACAGCCACAGCGCCACGAGCCCGGTCGCTGCGCGCGGGTCGAGCTCATGGAGAAACCGGGGAAGGATTGCCAGGCCGAGCGCGGCGAACGCCGCCGTCGCGTAGGCCGCCTTCGAGAGGCGCAGCTTCATCGCCCACGCGAGCGCGAAGAGCTTCGCGACGAAGAGCGCGAGCCACGCCACCGTCGCCGCCGTTCCTACGGCGCCGAGATACGGCGACGCCTCGGTCTGGAGCGTGAGGTCACACTGGTAGAGCATCGTGAGGAGCGCCAGCATCACAGCCGGGCGTCGCTGCCCGATGCGCGTGAGCAGCGCCGCGCCGCCGATCAACGTCGCCGCGTAGACCTCGGCGATCGCCGCCACGCCGATCTCTCCGTACAGGCTCCCCTCGCGCGCGAGCCCGCGCGACGTGAGGATCATCCCGCCGAGCACCAGCATCGCGCTGAGCAA
>JAYTZB010001286.1:0-2884 GCA_043742085.1 Polyangiaceae bacterium | reverse complement strand
GCTACTTCTTGAGCGGGAGCCCGAGCTCCTTCATCACGGCCTGCAGGTCTTCCCAGGCCTGCTTCTTCGCCTCGATCTGCTGCGCGCTCGGGCGGATCAGGTACGACGGATGGTACGTGGGCATCACCGGGGATTTGCCGCGATAGAGCTTCCACTGACCGCGCACCTTCGTGATGCCGAGCTTCGTGCCGAGCAGTGATCCGACCGCGGTGTTGCCCATCGCGACGATGACCTTCGGGTCGATCGCTGCGAGCTGCTCGTGCAGGTACGGGATGCACGTCTCGATCTCCGCCGGGGTCGGCGTGCGATTGCCCGGCGGACGGCACTTCACGATGTTGCAGACGTAGACGTCCTTCTCCGGGTCGAGGCCCATCGCGCCGATCATCTTGTCGAGGAGCTGACCGGCACGGCCGACGAACGGCAGGCCCTGCGCGTCCTCGTCGGCGCCCGGGGCTTCGCCGATGAACACGAGCTTCGCCTCGGGGTTGCCGCGCGCGAAGACGACGTTGGTGCGGGTCTCTTCGAGTCTGCACTTCGTGCAGGTGGAGGCCTCGGCGGCGATGACGGGGAGGGCGCGCGGGGGAGCGGCGGGGGCGCGCACGGGGGCGCGCACGGGGGCGGGAGCGGGAGCGGGTGCGGGAGCGGGAGCGGGTGCGGGAGCGGCAGCGGGAGCGGGAGTCGGCGCGCGAGCGGGTTCTGCGGTCGGCGGCGCGGGTGCCGCCTGCGCGGCCGGTGCCGTGCGGGCTTTTCGCGGGATGCCCATCGCGCCCGTGTCTTGCTGCCACTCGAGGTACGCGCGTAGCGAGGCGGCGACGCTCGCCAGCTCTTCGCGCGCGGAGACGTCGGCGTCCGAGGGCGGGTCCAGCTTCGCCATCACGTTCGATTAGGTCGCCTCGCGCGGCGACGCAACCCTGCGCTCCCGCTGCGGCCAGCGCCGCGCTAGCGGTTGAAGCGGAAGAGCAGGCGGTACGCGCTCGGGATCGCTACACCGTCGACGTTCAGCGCGGGGCTGTAGCGCTCGCGCAGCGCGCACTTGCGAGCCTCGCGACCGAAGCCATGACCGGGATCCTGGTAGACGGACACGGTCTCGGCGCGGCCGTCGGTGGTGATCTTCACCTCGACGCCGACCGCCGCCTCGTCGATCTGCTCGGCATCGGCCTCGGCCGGGAAGGGGCAGCGCTCGAGATTCGCCTTGTTCGAGATCGACGCCGACCGCGAACGATCGACCTTCACGGCGGGCGGCGCCGCGGCCGTACCGACGCCGCCGGGAACGCCCGTGGCGACGGCGGCGACGTTGTTCGTCGCCACCTTCGCGGTGCCGCCGATCTGCGTCGTTCCGCCCACTGCCGTGTCGGCGTTGCCGTTGAGGAAGGTGTTGCCCGTGAGATCGACCGGCTCGTCCTTCGCCGGCTCCTGCATGAGGACCTTGGCGGCGTCGGCAGCGGCGGGGGGCTGCGGCGGCGGCTCGTCCTTCGGAGCCTCCTTCACCAGCGCGGGCGCGCGCTCCTTCTCCTCGGGCGGCGGCGGCGGCGGCTCTTCCGGCTTCTCGACCGGCTTCACCATGTCGACTTCGTACGTCTGCGCGAGTCGATTCGACACCTGCGCATGAACGTCGTGCGCCCACGACGCGAACGCATGGAGCACCGCAGCCTGCACCGCGCCGACCGCTGCGCCGGCGTGCATCGACACCGCGAGCACAGCCGCCGCGACCATCACCGAGACCGGGATCCGCGGACCCAGCGCGAGCACGCTCGCGAGCGGATCGGTGCCCGGTCCGCGCACCGGAGCACCGGCGCGGAGGCGCCGTTTTCCTTCGGTGGTCGGCTGGGTCGGGGTGCTGCGCATCGGGGTGGGTACTGCCTGCTGCAAGGGTTCTGCCTACTTCGGAGGCGCCGGAGCTGGAGCGGGAGCCGGGGGGGGAGCGGGAGGAACCGCGCCGCCGCCGCCACCACCGCCGCTACCTGGAGCCGGGTTGGCGATCCCGGGCGCGACCGGCGAGACGCCGAACGCAATCTTGCCGACCTGCGCCTGCTTGAGGAGGTCGAGGACGTGGATCACTCGCCCATGGGGCACGGCGCTATCTGCTTTGATGATCGCGCGGAGCTCGGGGTTCTTCTCGTGCGCCGCCTTCGAGGACGCGAGGATGGCGTCGTCGTTGGGCACGGTCTTCGAGTCGATCTGCGTCGTGCCGTCGGCCGCGAGGACGATGCTGAAGACGGTCTGGATGTCCGAGCCGGAGGCCGCCTTCGGCAGGTCGAGCGGCACCGACTTCGAGACGATGAGCTTCGCCGTCACCATGAAGATGATGAGGAGAACGAGCATGATGTCGACCAGCGGGGTGACGTTGATCCCCGTGATCGTCTCGTTCGGATCGTCTTGCGCGCCGCCCGCCATCAGTTGTCGTCCGCGTCCTTCGGGGCCTTCTTCGTCGACTTGCTCGTGCGCTCACCGCGCGCGGCCGCCGTCTCGATCGCCGCTTCGACGTCGGCCTCGGCCGTGCCCGTCGCCTTGAGGTGCGCGAGGAGGACGTGACCGAGGGCGTCCGTGTTCGCGAGCGTGGCGCGCACGATGCGCTGGAACCAGTTGAACGCCGCGACGGCGGGGATGGCGACGAGCAGACCGACGGCCGTGGCCACGAGCGCCTCGGAGATGTTGGTCATGACGGCCTCGGGAGCGACCTGCGTCGCGGCGGCGGTCATCGTCGCGTTCTTCGCCTTACCGAGCTCGTCGAACGCGCCGACGATGCCGATGACGGTGCCGAGCAGCCCGAGGAACGGCGCGTTGTTGCCGAGCGTCCCGAGGAACGTCAGGCGCTTCTCGAGCTTCAGCTTCTGGAGCGCGCTCGCACCGAGCATCGCCTCCTCGGCGGCCTCGGCGCCCATGC
>JAYTZB010001285.1:0-4545 GCA_043742085.1 Polyangiaceae bacterium | reverse complement strand
GCCAGCGCGAGCGCCGCCCGCATCGCGCGCATCACTTGGGCGAGACGACGTTCGATCCGCCGGCCGACGTCTTCGCGTCCTTCGCGTCCGGGAGCGACTCGGTCGACGCCTTCGGGTTCATCAGCTCGAAGAAGGCCTGGCGCGCGAGGTCCTGCGAGGGCCCCGGCTCCGCCTTGAGCGCCATGAGCGCGCCCTTCTCGCCCATGAACTTGAGGATCTGCACCGCCTGGCGGCGCTTCTTCTCGTCGGCGCCGCGGGCATCGCGGAGGAGGCGCACGCGCATCTGCACGCGCGTGACCGAGTGCGGGCCGTTGTCGTAATCGATGCCCTGGATGGCGCGCGAGAGGATCAGCTTCGGCCAGTCCTGCAGCTGATCGCGCACCTTCACGCGCGAAGCGGAGAACGCGTTGTCGATCCAGCGCGCGACGTCGCCGTTCTCGTAGTTCTTGTCGCTCCAGTACCCGAAGGTCTGGTTGTAGACGACCTTCAGCTCCTCGAGGCCGGCCGGGTCGACGTCGTTGTACGTCCCCATCATGCGACGGACCGAGTCGTTGTCGCCGCCGAGCAGGATGGCGAGCGCCGCGTCGGTGCGCGTGGCGGGGTTCTTCAGCTTCTCCATGAGCTGCGACGTGATGGCGGGCGTGATGCCGCCGAAGCCGATGGCGCGCGCCGCCTGGTGCTGGACCTCGAGCTCCATCGAGCCGTTCAGGAGATCGACGAGGCCGGCGGTCGCCGACGGGATGGGCTTGCGAACGAGCGTCTCCAGGTAGCAGCCACGGATGAGCGACGACTTGGGGTCGGGCTTATCCATCTCCTTCACCTTCTTGACGATGTCCTTCATCTGGTCGTCGGTGGCGACCCAGCCGAGCGAGAAGCACGCCTCGATGCGCGACTGCTCGTTGTTCTGCTTGTCTTCGATGTACTTTACAAGCACCGGGAAGGCCTTGGGATCGCCCCACTGCGCGAAGCCGTGCGACGCGCCGACGCCCACGGCGCGGAGGGTCATGCCCATGACGGCCATGCCGCCCTGCAGCAGCGCTTCCATCGTGGCGTCGACCTTCTCGGGCCTGCGACGGAGCGACGACTCGAGCGTGTTCCACGACTGCGGGTCCTGCATCCAGCCGACGTAGCGAAGCGCGCTCTGCGCCGTCGCCCATACCGGCGGGAACTCCTGCTGGCCTTCCTTCGGAAACGGCGTGGACGGGTTGGCCCACGTGCGCATCTTGGGGAGCGCCTCCTTGGCCTCGGCGGCCGCCATGAAGCGGAGCGCGTTGGCGTGGGGCTGCGGCTTGTTGGTCATCCAGTAGTAGACGCCGTCGTAGGCCTCGCTGCGGATCTCGGCGCGCTTGTCCGGATTCACGACGGCGAGGTCGGCGAGCATGCGCGCGGAGACGACGCGCTCGTTGTCGTCCTGGCGGTAATCGGGATCGAGGTCCTTGTTGTAGAGGTTGAGCGGATCCTGCTTCATGCGCCACGCGAGCGTGGGCACGGCGCGGAGGTCCCCGATCTCGGCGAGACGAAGGCCCGCCTCGGTCTTCCAGTGCGGCGGCGGGTTCGTCCCGATGTACGCGGCGAGCGAGTCGCCGGAGCGAGGGTCCTCGAGCGAGCGGAGCATGTCGAAGATCAGCTTGATCTGGAACTTCTCGGTGTCGCGCTTCGACTTGTCGACGCTCTGCAGCGCGAGCACGAGGCCCTTGCCGCCGACGCCGTCACGGAGCGCCTCGAGGAATTTCTGACGCGAGTCCTTGTCGGCCTTGCCGAGCGCGCCGAGCAGCGGCTGCATGGCCTGCTCGTTGGCGATCTTGCCGAGCCCCACCGCGGCCTCGCGCGCGACATCCACCGACTTGTCCTGGACCAGCTTGATGAGCGTGGTGGTGTACTTCGGATCGGCGCTCCGCGAGAGAACCGTCGCGACGAGCTGGCGGACGCTCTCGCTCTCGTCACCGGCGAGCGTGGCGAGCTGGTCGGTCGAGACCATGGCCGCGAGCTGCTCGGGATCGAACGCGGGGTTGCCATCGAGGCGCTGCACCTTCGAGAGGTGGCCGACGCGGTACTCCTTGAGCACCTCGTCGAACGCGGCGCCGTCGTGGAGGTTGGCGAGCGCCCAGGCGATCTGCGGCTTGTCGCTGGCGTCGGACTCCTTCAGCGCCTTGGTGAGCGCGGGCTTCGCGGCGTCGCCGCCGGGCGTTCCGTACTCGAGGATCGCGGTGGCGGCGGTGCCGCGCACGCGATGATCCGACGAGTCGAGGCCCTTGATGATGAGCTGGAGGCCCTCGGGATCCTTCGCCCACGCGAGCTGCGTGAACGCTTCTTCCTGGAGCTTCGGGACGTCGTCCTTCTTCGCCCACTCGCGCCACTTGGGGAGCGCTTCGGCCATGGGCAGGACGGCGACGTTCTTCTTCTCGTCGGCGATCTGCTTGGGGCTCATCTGCTCGGAGGACTTGGTGCCTCCGATGAGGAAGATGGCGGCCGCGGCGCCGGCGATCAGCACGCCGACGATGACGGCGGCGACGCCGAAGCGACCCTTCTTGAAATTGCCGTCGTCACCACCACCGCCCGAGTAGCTCGGAACGCCGGGACCGGGAGGCAGCGCGTCGTCGTCCGGCGGCCACTTCGCCGCGCGCCTGCGTTCCGGGACCGGGATGAGCGAGGCCGGGAGCGGCTTGCGAGGCTGGCGAATGCGGGGTTGGCCAGTCTCAGAGTGCGGCGTCTGGTTCATGGGGGTCGCGAGGCCTGCGGGTGCGGGTTTTCGGAGGCGCGACGATAGCGCAAAACTCAGCGCGCGGGGATCTCCTGGAGCTGTCCGCGGAGCCTCTGCATTCCCTCGATGTACGGCGTCACCAGCGTCTTGTCGGAGGCGAGGTTCGTCTGCTCCTCGGGATCGCGCGAGAGGTCGTAGAGCTCGAAGCGCTTGCCGCCGACGTCGAGCAGCTTGGTGCCGGGCGAGCCGTTGGTGATGAGCGCGCGGCGCATCTCGTTGAACGGACCCTCGGGCATGTCGATGTAGACGTCGCGCTCCACGAACGGACCCGTCGTCGGCGCCACGAGATCGGCGACGAGGCTCGTGCCTCGAAGGGAACGGTCGGACGGCAACGGGGCGCCGGCGAGCTGCATGAGCGTCGGCGCGAGATCGATGTGCGACCGCTTCAACGCGACGCGCTTCGGCGGAATGCCGGGCACGTAGACGATGAGCGGGACGCGGACGAGCGGCTCCCACAGCTCGCGGCCGTGCCCGACGTGATTGTGCTCGCCGAACGCCTCACCGTGATCGGCAGTGAGCACGATCGCGGTCTGCGCGCCCCACGGCTGCGATGCGACGTACGCGAGCAGGCGTCCGATCTGCTGATCCGTGAACCACACCTCCTCGTCGTACGGCGCGCGTGCCTTCGCCACCTTCGATCCGTCGCGCGGCGAGAAATCCGGGGCGCCCGGATGTGGCACGTACGGGAGGTGCGGGTCGAAGTAGTGGAACCAGGCGAAGAAGCGCTTCGGTCCGCCGACGTTCTCCGGCTTCGACAGCATCGAGAGCGCGACGTTGGTGAGCCGATCGCTCGTCACGCGGCGATCGTTGTCGGTCATGTGCGGAGGCATCGCCGTGGTGTCCCAGAGGTCGAAGCCCTGCTGGAGGCCGGTCTTGAACGTGAAGTAGCGATGACACATGCCCGCGAACGTGCGCGCGCCCGACGCGTGGATGCGCTCGGCGACGAACACGTTCGAGGAGTAGAACGTCGTGTAGTGCTCGAAATCGCGGCTCGTCTCGCTCGCGTACTTGCCGATGAGCAGCGGCCCGAGGCTCTTCGGGGTGAACGACGCGGTGGCGTAGGCGCGTTCGAAGACCACGCTGCGCGCGGCGAGCGCGTCGATGTTGGGCGTGATGGGCTTCGGATAGCCCATGTATCCGAGGTCGTGGCGAAGCGTGTCCACGGTGAGGAGGATGACGTTGTAGGCGCCCGGCGCAGCGCTCACCGTCCCGACCACGGGAATCGCGGTCGCGGTCGGAGCTACCGGGGCGACGGCGACGGTCGCGAGCGGTACCGGCGCGGAGGCGTCGACGGAGACAGCCACGCCGGCGTCGACAGCGCGCACGCGCGCCGCCTTGTTCCACGGCCAGAGGTAGAGCGCCGCCACGGCGAATCCGCAGATGCATCCGAAGGCGGCGGTGCCGAGCGCGCCGCCGATGTCGGGCCGATCCATCTCAGGCCATCATGGCATCAGTGGAGCCGCGCGCAGAGGCCCGCGTTCGTCAGCGCTGTCCGGGCGGCGACCAGCGCGTCACCTTCAGCGTGCCCGCGACGGGCAACGGCCTGGTCGAATCGATGAAGTCGAGGCCCACGCTCGGCTGGATCGGCAACGCCTTGAGCTCCGCATAACCAGGGAGCGAGCTGGACTCGAAGTACGTGACGTCGGCGAGCGTGATGGTTCCCGCGGGGGCATAGCCGCTGGCATCGCCGGGCAGCGCGGGGACCTTGAAGCCGGTGGCGGTCGGCGGGAGGACGAACGTCCACTCGCCGCCGTTGCTCGACACGACACTGGTGGACCAGCGGA
>JAYTZB010001284.1:0-1636 GCA_043742085.1 Polyangiaceae bacterium | reverse complement strand
GACATCATGAAGGAGGGCGACATGGTCGAGGTGAAGGTCCTCGAGGTGTCTCGCGACGGCAAGATCCGGCTCACGCGCCGCGAGCTCCTTCCCCTCCCCGAAGGCGAGGCCGGCGAGCAGGCGAAGGCGCGCATGCTGCAGGCCCGCGAGGCCGGCGGCGGACCGCCCTCACGTGACGGCGGCGGACGCGGCGGCGACCGTGGCGGACGCGGCGGCGACCGCGGCGGACGCGGCGGCGGACGCGACCGTCGCTGAGCAGCGACCCGAGACACGTGCACTCTGCACGTAGTTGATCACGAACGACGGCGCGCTCGGAGCACATCCGGAGCGCGCCGTTTTTCGTTCCATGTATCGACTGACGGGTCCCCAACCAGGGCGACAGGAGCCGACGCGCGACTCAGGGGTGCGGCTTGATGCGGTAGTAGACCTTCACCTCGACGCCGCTCGTGGTGGCGGGGCAGACCTGGCTCTGCAGCGAACCATCGAAGATCGCCGGCGTGAGCGGCAGCTTGCAGCCGCCCATGAAGTCGTCGAAGTCGACGTCGCTGTCCCAGATCTCGATCGAGGTGTTCGCGAGGAGCTCGCTCGCCTTCACGCCGGTCACCGGCGTCTCCGCCCAGAACGGGAACGTGGTGTCGGTCAGCACGCGGGTCTGCCCGGAGTGCGAGCTCGTGCCTTCGCTCGTGAACACGTAGAGGTACGGATCGGGAGCGCCGTTGAGCACGTCCCACGACGCGCCGCTCTTGTTCTTGTCGGGCACGACGGCGAACGAGATGTACACGTCCCAGAGCGACGTGCGATCGAGCTGGCAAGCCGCCGCCGCGCACGTCCTTCCCACGCCGCAATCGACGCAGCCCTCGCCGCCCGCGCCGCACGCCTTCGCGGTGTTGCCGGGCTGGCAACCCGTCGCCGAGCAGCAGCCGTTCGTGCAGGTCGCCTGACACGAGCCGTCGATGCACGTGTGGTTCGAGCAGACGAAGGTGCCCGCGCACTTCGTGCAGGCTTCTCCGTGCTCGCCACAGGTCGTGGTCCCGGTGCCTTCGACGCAGTTGTCGCCGTCGCAGCAGCCGCGGCAGGTGTTGGGACCGCATGGCTCCTTGCAGACGCCCGACGTGCACTTCGAGGTCGGCGAGCAGATCTCGCATGCCTTCGCGGAGCCGCCGCAGGCATCGCTGGCGTCGCCCTTCTCGCACTTGTCATCGCGACAGCAACCCGCGCAGTTCGCGGGCGTGCACGTCACCACCGCCGGCTTGCCGTCTGGTCCGACGGGCACCTGCGTATCGTCCTGAGCGAAGCCCTGCACGATGCAGTCGGCCGTGGTCGGGTCGACCTTCTCCGCGACGACGCGCGCGATGACCTCACGCGCGCACGTCGTGAACTTCGCCTGGCAGCCGGTCTGCCCCGTGCACTCGTCGTCGACCGCCTTGGCGATCTCCTCGGAGTACGGCAGCACGGCGAGGCCCGCCGCCTTCGAGCCGCGCTTGTAGAAGTTCGTCACGCAGTCGACCAGGGAAGGCGCGCAGTACATGCAGAAATCGTCGGCGAGCGCCTTGTGCGCCGCGGTGGCGACCGCGCCGTTCTGTGCGCGCGACACACAGGACGCGACGCCACAGATGCCGGACTCGAGGCAGTCCTT
>JAYTZB010001283.1:0-1872 GCA_043742085.1 Polyangiaceae bacterium | reverse complement strand
AAGCTACGACGAAGTGCCCGGACCGCAGCGTGGAAGCGCCGGCGGCGTCCCCGTCATCGGCAAGCGTCCGCTGACAGCTCGACGTCGAGCACGACCCGGACGCCACTCCGACGTTCCCGCGCTCCACGGGCCTTCGTTGAATACACAGGGCCGGCGGTCGTCGTACTCTGAACGTCCATGGCTCAATCTCGTCTTTTCGCCGTCGGCACGGTCGGTTCGATCATGATGGTGGGCGGGCTGGCGTTGGCGCTGCCTCCTGGGGTGCCACCGGGGCCCCAGCCGACGCAGCCCATCAAGGCGCCGGCGGTGAGCCCCTCCAATGCGCCGACCGCTCGGCCACCCGTCCTCGACGGCGGCGCGCCGGCGCGCCTTCCCTGTGAGGTCACTCACTCCGGTGCAGACGGGAACGGCACGAGGACGTGCACCATCGTCATGCAGTTCGATACCGCCACCCATCACGGCGGCATCTTGCTCAAAGGCGTTGCCGGGTACGGGCCGACCGTGACCCCCGAGGCGATCTTTCGGATCGGTCCGACGGTGCCGACGGCCGGGCCGCTACCGCCCACGCTGTATACCGTCTCTTACCAGGCGATCATCCCCAGCCAGACAGCGCCCGTCAGCTTCGTCGCGTCGAACATCCCCAACCAGCAGCCTTCCCAGGGAAGCGCCTCGGTCACGCTCACGAGCGTCGCACCGAACGGCGCGCCGAATGGAACGGTCCAGGACTACGTGATCCATGGAACGATGGATGCGACGGTGCCCGCGCTCCCGCACACGGCCGCGTCGAGCACGGTCACGATCCACGTCACGTTCTGATTCGAATCGAGAGGCTCGTGCATCATGAAACCGCGTCTCCGTCGCACGGTCCTCGCCGTTGCCCCGCGGGCCGCATCGTTCCTGAGGCGACCGCCCCGCGGCCCCGGCGAGAGCGCATCAAATGAGCATTGAATCGCCGTATCGAGGCTCCGCGCCCGCGCCGTCGCGGCAGATCGTGGTGACGACGGGACCGGACGTGCCGGGCTTTCGCATCACCCACATCTTCGCCGTCGTGAACGGCGTCGCGCTTCGTACCAAGGAGGTCGGCGGTTACGCGGCGGCGCGCGCCGCTCGCGAGGCCGCCGTTGCTCGCCTGCTCGAGGAAGCGCGCGGCCTCGGCGCGAACGCCATCGTCAGCATGCGCTTCGACTCGACCACCGACGAGGTCTGCGCCTACGGAACAGCAGTAGCGATCGCGCAGTAGCGGGTCATCCCGCGTGCGCGGCGGCATCGGCGAGCTCGACGTCGAAGATCCCGAAGGTCTCCACCCAGACGTCGACAGCCGCGTCCAGGGCGCGCTCGGCCCGCGTGGGCGAGAAGCCCTCCAGCGTGTCCGCGCTCTGCGGAACGTCGGACACCACGTGGAGCGCAGCGACGCGCGCTCTTCCCGAGAGCCCGCGCAAGAGCCCCGCGAGCTCCATCTCCACGAGGTGGTGGCCATCGGCGCGGAGCTGCTCGATGTCGCGATCGAACTCGTCGAGCGGCGAGCGGACGTTCACCACCAAGCTGCGCAAGCGGGTGGCGGGCTGCGCATGCAGGCTGCCGAACCGCGCATCGAGCGCGTGATTCTGGAAGGTCTGTACCGCGCCGTCGGCGGAGGTCGCCTGCGAGGCGAAGTGGAGCTCACCGACCTGCGACGCGCGGTCGAGAGACGCCGCGGTGCCGTAGACGAGCACGTCCGTGACACCGCACTCCCGGAAGAGCGCGCCCATCGCGACGGCGGCCTCGCCGTAAGGGTTGCGCACGAGCAGCACCTCGCGCCGTTCGCCGCGCGCATCCCGGTATGCGAGCCGGCTGTGGTCCAGGAAATCGTCCGGGCCGTCCACGGCAGCGATC
>JAYTZB010001282.1:0-3397 GCA_043742085.1 Polyangiaceae bacterium | reverse complement strand
TGCGCGCGCGCAAGCGGTGCGCATTCCCGAGTACACGACCGTCTCCGTCGCAGCGGGCGCGACGCTCACCGCGCCGCCGTGGGACGGAACGAGCGGCGGGATCCTGGTATTCGAAGCCACGGGTGCCGTCGACGTCGCGGGCGCGGTCGACATGACCGGACGCGGATTCCGCGGCTTCAGCCACGCGCCTGCCTGCGCGGGCGGAGCGCGATATGCCTGCACGAGCGCGGATACCGCCGACGGCTTCGCGGGCGAGTCGGCGGCCGGGCCCGCGCTGGTGAGCAACGCTGCGAACGGCGGCGGCGGCGGCGGTAGCCAGGACGGTCAGGACTGCGGCGCGGGCGCAGGCGGCGGTCACGGCACCGCTGGCACCGCTGGCACCAACGGCGCCGGCGGCGTATGCCGCGCCGCTCCGCAGCTGGGCGGGGCGGCGGGAACGACGGCGGGTGTCGACGATCTGAGCATCGCTTTACTCTTCGGCGGCGCCGGCGGTGAAGGAGGTGGCGACGAGGACGGCGCCTATCCCGGCGGCGGCGGCAACGGGGGTGGCATCATCTCCATCGCGGCTCAGAGCGTCACGGTCTCGGGCGTCCTCCGAGCAAACGGCGCCACCGGCGCAAACGGCGTCCAGGTGAGCGCCGGGTGCGGCGGCAGCGGCTGCGGGATGGGTGCCGGCGGCGGCGGCGCGGGGGGGGCGATCTTCGTTCAGGCGACCGCAACCGTCTCGCTCGGCGCGAACCTCGTCACGGCGGCGGGCAACGGCGGCGGCGCCTGTACCTGCGGTGGCATGCCGGGCGGCTCGGGCGGAAGCGGTCGAATCGCCGTCAAGGGAAGCGTGACCGGGAGCACCAATCCCCCGTTCGTCGCGAAGTAGAGCGCGGGGCAACGGCCGGTCGGCCAGCTCAGTGGCGTCGACCGCGCCGGCCGTGCGTGAAGGGGCGCGCACGTGCGCAAGACGCGTTGCGACACAGCTTCGAACGTGAATTGCTCGTCAAAGCGCGCGTCCTGGTCGTACGCTCATGATGGGATGTCGAGCTCGGCGCCGCCAGCGCACCACATCGCGCTCGATCCGGGAACGCGGCTCGATCGCTATGAGCTCCTCTGCGTCCTCGCGCACGGAGGCATGGCGAACGTGTGGCTCGCACGCGTGCAAGGCAAGATGGGCTTCGAGCGGCTCTTCGCCGTCAAGACCATCCTTCCCACCGTCGCCGACGACCCGTCGTTCAAGACGATGTTCCTCGACGAGGCGCGAATCGCCTCCCGCATCGAGCACCCCAACGTCGTGCACATGGTCGACGTGGGCGAGAGCTCCGGCGTTCCCTATCTGGTGATGGACCTCGTCGAAGGCGAGCCTCTGCAGAAGCTGCCAAGAGCCTGCGAGAAGCTCGGTCAGCGGATTCCGATCGGCGTGCTCTTGCGCATCCTCGCCGATGCCTGTCACGGGTTGCACGCCGCGCACGAGCTCCGTGACGAGAGCGGTGCGCTGCTCGACGTCGTCCATCGCGACATGTCCCCCCAGAACATCCTGGTCTCCTCGTCTGGAGTCTCGAAGGTGATCGACTTCGGCGTCGCGAAGGCGCGCGATCGCTCGACGAGCCAGACCAGCGCCGGAACGCTCAAGGGCAAGGTCAGCTACATGCCGCGCGAGCAAGCGCTCGGGCAGCACGTCGACCGCCGCACCGACATCTGGGCGCTCGGGGCGGTTCTCTACTATTTGCTCGAGGGTCGTCCTCCTTACAAGGAGGCCGAACAGCTCGGGACGCTTCAGCTGGCGATGAGCGGCGCCCCGATTCCGCCGCTGCCTCCGACGCTGCCGATGTCCTTGCGCGCCGCGGTGGCGAAGGCGCTCGCGCACGATCCCGCGCAGCGCTTCCAGACCGCGGCGGAGATGGGCGAGGCGCTCGAGGTCATGATGCGAAAGCTCGGCGTCGTCACGACGCACGCCGAGGTGGGCGCCTTCGTCCAGCGCACGCTCGGAGAGAAGCTCGTTGCGCGCAAGAAGCTCGTCGCCAACGCGCTCGCGGAAGCGGGCAATCGGCTCCGCGTCCGGACCGAGCTCATGATCCCCGTGGATCTCGAGGTCGGAGACGGGTCACATTCGCATGACGGCAAGCTCGTCGCTCTCCCCACCGACATCCTCCAGGTCGTTCCTTCCACCGCCAACGGTTGGGCGCCCGCGGGCAGGGTGCTCGACGTAGCGGCCGAGGCATCGACGCGCGGCGCCTTCGCGGCGCCCATCGCAGGCGCTCCCGCAAGGCCACAGTGGTTCATCTTCGGCGCAGTCGGAGGCGCGGTTGCGGCCGGACTTGGCGTGCTGATGATCGTGCTCTCGCTACGTGCGCGGAGCGCTCATCAGGCGCGGCCTGCCGGGGCGACTGCAGTGCCGGCGCCGGCCACATCGATGATAGCGCCCTCGGCGGTGAAGCCGACCCATGAAGCTGCCTCCGCTGGACCGTCCGCGGGCGCGCCGAGCGCGGCTGCATCGGCGGCGTCCCTGGCGGCGGACGCGGCTTCGCCGGTGGTCTCGGCATCGGCCACGTCCGCCAGCGGCAACGTCCGCGCTCCGTCGCCGTCGGCCGCGTCGACCTTCACGCCGACGGTTTTGCCCGCCACCTCGGCGAAGCGGACGCCTCGAACGAAGAGACGAGATGATGAAGCAGGCTTCTAGAGCGACGGCGCCCTCCGTGGTCGCGGTGTGCCTCATGCTGACCCTCGCCTGGCCGGGCACCGCGGAGGCGCAGTCGGCGGCCGACAAGGAGACGGCGCGCGCCCAGTTCGACCAGGGAAAGCAGCGCCGCGACCGGTCCGACTTCGCCGGTGCGCTGGAGGCCTTCAAGGCCGCGGACGCCATCATGAAGGTGCCAACGACCAAGCTGGCAGTCGCTCGCGCCTACGCGTCGCTCGGACAGCTGGTCGAGGCGCGTGACGCGGCGCTGCAGATCGACCTCCTTCCCGCGCCCACCAAGGAGGCGCAGCCCTTCATCGATGCGCGCGCATCCGCGGCCGAGCTCGCCGCCGAGCTCGCCCAGCGCATCCCCTCGTTGAAGGTCGTGATCGCGCCCCCCGGCGGCGAGCGCCCCAAGGTCTCGATCGATGGCGTATCCATTCCAGCCGAGGCGATGACGGCGCCGCGACGACTGAATCCCGGAGCGCACCTGGTGGTCGCGGTCTTCGACGCCGGCGAGCTGAAGAAGCAAGTCGAGCTCGCCGAACGAGAAGAAGCGTCGCTGACCTTCGATGCCGCGGAGCTTGCGAAGACCGAAGCTCCGCCCACCGTGCCGCCGCCCATCGAGCACGTGCCGGCCGGTGCGCGCAGCCCGCTCGTGTGGAGCGGCCTTGGTCTCGCCATCGTTGGTGTCGGCGTCGGCGTGTCGGCGGGTCTCCTCACGCTGAGCAA
>JAYTZB010001281.1:0-3547 GCA_043742085.1 Polyangiaceae bacterium | reverse complement strand
ACCAAGCGTCTCCTCGCCGAGAAGCCGTGGCTCCGCACGCCGTACTACGGCCTCATCGAGGCGCAGATGGCGGTGCTCCCCATGCTCGTCCGCGCGTTCGAGAAGCGCGCCGGTAACCATCGCGTGCTCGCTCACTTGCCGGGCTTCCTCGAGCACGTCCGAACGCGCGTCTATGCGCAGGGCAAGGAGCTCGGCATCGTCCCCGACGAGCGACCGGGAGGGCTGAAGCGCGCGTACGCGATGGGCTACGGCGTCGCGCTGTTCGTGCGGAGCCAGTTCGCGCGGAGCACGTCCACGCTCGAGAAGATCTACATCGCGGAGCTCGGGCTCGACGGCTCGCACGACGGCTCGGCAGGCGCCGCGCCTACCGGCAGCGATGACGACGACGGCGACGACAAGGCCCACGCCGTCAACGGCAGTGATACCTCGCGCGCCTCGCATCCGTCGCCGCGCAGCCGCGCCAGCGCGTAGTCGACGCTCTCGACGTTGCCCCACACGATCGGCGCTTCGTCCGCCGGTCGCTCGGCCACCGCCTCGGTGACGAGGTGGCAATGGAGGCCGATGCCTCGCTCGACGTAGAAGCCGTACGTGCGACAGGCGCCCGGCCGATGCGCGTACACGCGGCATGCGCCTTCGGCCTGGTCGAGCATGGGGCACACGATGTGTCGCGGCAGGGCCCCTTCACGCTCGAGCGCCGCGAGCTCGCGGATGCGCGCATCGACGCTCGCGCGCACGTCGGGAGCCAGCGCGTCGAGGCCCTCGTGGAGGAGATCCCATTCCGCGCGCACGAGACGAGGGATCTCGGCGAGGCGATGACAGCAGGTGTCGCAGCCGCGCCGGCATGGCCACCAGGCGCGCTCCTCCGTTGTCGCGCGAGCGCGCCGCTCGACGTCGTCGTAGATGGCGAGGAGGCGCTTTCGCATGGGTCAGCTCCGCCCGACGTTGGTCATTTCGCGGTCAGGACGCACGCGCCGCTCTGGCAGTGCGCCGCCTTGCTCATGCAGGGATCGACGAAGCAGCGGACCTTCGATCCTGCGTCGCCGAGGCACGAGGGGTTCGGGTCGCGCGGGGCGAGCGCGCGGCAGGCACATGGGGCCTCGGCGCAGTAGCTCGAGAAGAGGCGGCAGTCGTCGTCCTCGGTGCACGCGGACGCGGACGCGGGCGACGACGCGGACGCGGAGGCGGACGCGGTGGAGGACGCGGTGGAGGACGCGGACGCGAGAGGGGCGGACGCGCCGTCGTGGGCTTCCTTCGGCGGCGTGTTGCACGCGAGCGAGGAGCCGATGAACGCGAGCGCGAGATGCGAGAGGAGCGCGGGGGTGCGGAGGCGGCTCATGGGAGGAGCGGCCGACGCTACCATCGATGCGGCCGGCTCGCGCACGGGCGCGTCTGCGCGCGCGTCGTCAGGGCTTCGCTGCGCAGCTGCTGTTGGAATCGCAGGCGAGGAGCTTCTTGCAGGTCGCGTCGGCCAGGCACGCGTTGTCGGCCTGGGTGCCGCACGTCTGTTCGTTGGCCGCGAGGCAGCTGTCGCAGCTTCCGCCCGGCTGGACGCCGAAGCCGGCGCAGTACTCGTTCGCGCACGCTTGCGCGCAGAGGGCCGGCGCCTCGCACTGGCACTTGCCCCACGCGTTGTCGAGGAACGGACCGCCGCTCGGGACCTGGTTATCGCAGCACGTGAAGCAGCTGCTCCGGCTCGCGGACGCCGAGCAGGCGTTCGCCGTGACCGGGGGCGGAGGCGCGGCCGCATCGGTTTGCCCGGTCGGTCCCGGGCTCGGAGAGGTGCCGGTGCCGGCGTCCTTGCCGGCGGAGCCGCCGGTCGCCGGAGTCGAGCCTCCGTCGCGCTTGTATGCGCCCGTTGGCGTCTTGTTCTCCTGGCCGGGGGTCGTGCCGCCGCTGGAGTCGTCGGCCGGCAGGTCACCGGGGATGTTCGGGGTCGCGCAGGCGACGACCGAGGCGACCGTCACGGCCAGGCCGCTCGCGAGGATGAGGAGGTGGATGCGCATGGGACGGGCCTTCGCTCCCGGCACTGCAGCTTTCGATCCGACTCTGCCGCGGGGGCGAACGCCGTCCTGAGACGGCCGACGCCGTGCCAGGTCCCGGGCTCGGAGCCCGATCGAGGAACCACCGCCCGGGCCGTCGGACCACCGTGGATCGCCAGCCTTTCTGGGGGCATGGGCGACGATGTGCGCTGCCAGAAAGCGCCGAAGAAGCGGCGACGAAACGGCGAGATTCGAGAAGTGGAGCCGAGGGGGATCGAACCCCTGACCTCATCCATGCCATGGATGCGCTCTCCCAGCTGAGCTACGGCCCCGTCGAAACGAGGAGAGGCTCAATACTTCGGCTCTTCCCGAGTGTCCAGCCTCTAGGAACCGCGAGGAACGCGCTAGCCCGCTGGACCGCTGCGAATCCCGAGGCGACGCATCATCTTCTGCAGCCCGAAACGCGAGATTCCGAGGGTCTCGGCGGCGCGCGTCTGGTTCCCTTTCGTCCGTTCGAGGGCGTCTTTCACGAGCTGCGCCTCGAGCGCATCGACCCTCGCTTTCAGCCCCACGCCCGCGCTGCGAGCGGCGCTGGGGCCGCCCCGCGAGACCTCGTCGGAGAGCTCCGCGACGTCGATGCGGTCGTCGGCCAGCACGAACGCGCGCCGGATCTCGTTCTCGAGCTGCCGCACGTTGCCGGGCCAGGGAAATGCGACGAGGCGCTCCATCGCGGCGCGCGTGACCTTCACCTTGCGACCGCCAGCGTGCTTCTCGACGAAATGCATGACGAGCAGCGGGATGTCCGCGGCGCGCTCGCGGAGCGCGGGCACCCGGATCGAGACCACGTTCAACCGATAGAAGAGATCCTCCCGGAACGTGCCGGCGGCGACCATGGCCTCGAGATCGCGATGCGTTGCACCGAGGATGCGCACGTCGACGGTGTGCACGCGCTCCCCTCCGACCGGACGCACCTCGCCGTTCTGGAGGACGCGCAGCAGCTTGGTCTGCATCGAGAGCGGCATCTCGCCGATCTCGTCGAGGAGGAGGGTGCCGCCGTCCGCGACGTCGAAGAGTCCTGCGCGCGTGCTCGACGCGCCCGTGAAGGCGCCGCGGACATGACCGAACAGCGTCGACTCGAGGAGCGGCTCCGGGACCGAGCCGCAGTTCTCGCTGACGAACGGGCGCGACGATCGTCCGCCGTTCGCATGGATGGCACGGGCGACGAGCTCCTTGCCGGTGCCCGACTCGCCGGAGAGCAGCACCGGCACGTCGCTCGCCGTGACGCGGTCGACGAGGCGCAGCATCGCGCGCATCGGCTCGCTGCGCCCGGCGATCTCGTCGTACCGAAAGCGCGTGTCCGCTCCTTGCGCGAGCTCGTTGCGCATGACGACGAGCTCCGCCTCTCGCATCCCGAGCTCGCCGGCGAGGCGTGTGTTGGCGCGCTCTGCGCGACGGACGGCCCGACGGAGGAGCGCTTGATCGCGGGCGTCGGCGATGGCGAGCGCGGCCTGGCTCGCCACCAGCCTCACCCAGCCGAGCTCCGCCGCGCCGAACGCACCACGTCGCAC
>JAYTZB010001280.1:0-2662 GCA_043742085.1 Polyangiaceae bacterium | reverse complement strand
CGGTGCACGCGTTCGTCGCGCACCGCGATGCCCGCTTCGACGCGCCGAGCTTCGTCTGGCTCGCCAAGGACGAAAACGTGCAGTTTGCATCCGCTCGGGAGGCGGCCTCGGCCACGCTCCAGAGCATCGCCGGCACCTTCGGCCTCGAGCGCGCCGCCCTCGACTCCATCGAGACGACGACCATCGACGATGTCGGACGCGGCGCGATCATCGCGCGCTCGAAGCAGCGCGTGCAGGGCATCGAGGTCTTCCGCGGCGGCCTCTCCATCGCCATGACGCGCACGTTCGAGCCGGTCTCGGCGTCGGGCTTCGTCGCACGCGCGCTCTCCGGCGCGTCACGGCCGTTCTCGCGCTCGCGTCTCGACGCGGTGAACGACGCCTACCGCGCCCTCGTCGGGCAGCCCGCCGTGTTCACTTCGCTCGAGGTCGACGGCGACTACGAGCACTTCACCACGTCGGGCCTCGCCGCTCCCGCGCGCGTCAAGAAGGTGCTCTTCCCGACGACGGCCCTCGCCGGGGGCGGCGTGGTGCCCGCGTACTACGTCGAGCTCGAGATCAAGCACGGCCCCGCGTTCTCGTTCGTCGTGTCCGCGGCGGACGGCGCCGTCCTCTTCCAGAACGACCTCGTTCGCTACGACGCCTTCTCGTATCGCGCCTACGTCGACCCGACGACGAAGATCCCGCTCGACGGTCCGCAGGGCAACGCCGCTGCGCCGCATCCCACCGGCAAGCCCGACGGCTTCACGCCCACGTGGCAGCCGTCCTCGCTGGTGTCGATCCAGAATTTCCCGTTCTCGAAGAACGACCCGTGGCTCCCGGCGGGGGCGACCACCCTCTCGGGCAACAACGTCGTCGCGTATCCCGATCTCGTCGCGCCGGACGGCCTCGGCGGCGACGCGCTCCCGGTCGCCACCGGCGCGAACGCGTTCGATTACACGTACGACACGAGCCAGTCGCCCGGCGCCACGCCCGCCAACATCGCGGCTGCGTCGACGCACCTCTTCTACGTCACGAACTTCTTGCACGACTGGTACTACGACCTCGGCTTCGCCGAGAAAGACGGCAACCACCAGCAGAGCAACTTCAACCGCGGCGGCAGGCAGAACGACCCGCTGAAGGCCGAGGCGCAGGACTACTCCGGCAAGAACAACGCGAACGCCACGGTCCCTGGCGACGGCGCGTCACCGCGCCTCCAGATGTACGTCTTCTCCGGTCCGAGCATCGCCGAGCTCACGGTGCTCACGCCCGCGGCGCTCGCCGGCAAGAAGCCGGTCGGCCTCGCTGGCTTCGGCAAGGATCAGTTCGACATCTCGGGCGCTGTCGTCCTCGCCGCCGACGATCAAGGCGCGGACGTCGCGGACGGCTGCGAGCCGCTCACGAAGGACGTCACCGGGAAGATCGTCCTCGTGCATCGCGGCCTGTGCTCGTTCATCCAGAAGATCGTCAACGTCCAGCAGGCAGGCGGCGTCGCCGCGATCATCACCAACGTGCCGACGTCCGCGACGCCGGCCGAGCCTCCGTTCATGGGCGGGACCGACACGACGTCGTCGGTCACCATCCCGAGCCTCTCGCTCGCGCTCGCCGACGGTCAAGCGCTCGAGGGGGCGATCCCCAGCGGCGCCACCGTGCAGATGAAGCGTCTCCCTCAGACCGACCTCGACGGCGCAATCGACACCACCATCGTCGCGCACGAATGGGGTCACGTCATCTCGGGTCGGCTGATCAGCGACGGCAGCGGCCTCGGCACCAACCAGGCCGGCGGCCTGGGCGAGGGCTGGGCGGACTTCTCGGCCCTCCTCCTCATGGTGCGCGCCGACGACGTGCTCTCGCCGAACGGCGGAGGCTGGGCCGGTGCCTATCCGAACGGCGCCTACGCCACGAGCGGCGCCGGCGCGGACTTCTACTTCGGCATCCGTCGCGTCCCGTACTCGATCGACTTCACGAAGGACCCGCTCACGCTCAAGCACATCGCCAACGGGACGGCGCTGCCGACCGGCGTGCCGATCAGCTTCGGCGAGGACGGCAGCTTCAACGCCGAGGTGCACTCCACCGGCGAGGTCTGGGCGACCATGCTCTGGGAGTGTTACGCGGCGCTCCTTCGCGATCCGCGTCACGCGGACTTCGTCGAGGCGCAGCGGACGATGAAGCAGTACTACGTCTCGTCGCTCAAGCTGACGCCCCCCGACCCCACGCTGCTCGAGGCGCGTGACGCGGTGCTCGCCGCCGCGTTCGCCGCCAATCAGGACGACTACCTGCTGTTCTGGCAGGCCTTCGGACGCCGCGGCGCGGGCGTCGGCGCGCTCGGACCCGCGAAGGACAGCACCACCAACCAGGGCGTCGTCGAGAGCTATTACGTCGGCAACGACGTGCAGGTCGTGGCGGCGCCGCTCGTCGACGACGCGCTCTCGTGCGACCACGACGGGATCCTCGACGACGGCGAGATCGGCACCATCGCGGTGACGGTCCGCAACTCCGGGACCGGAACGCTGCTCGACGCCAAGCTCAAGCTCTCGTCGAAGACCCTCGGCGTGACCTTCCCCGACGGCGACACCGCGACCTTCCCGGTGCTGAAGCCGTTCGCCAAGGCCTCGGTCAAGGCGCGCGTGCAGATCCACGGCGCCAAGCCCATCGAGCCCATCGCCATCGACGTCGAGGTGACCGA
>JAYTZB010001279.1:0-8556 GCA_043742085.1 Polyangiaceae bacterium | reverse complement strand
CCGGCCGATTACTTCCGCAAGGCGCAGCATCCGGGCGGCGCAGGCATGATGCCGGCGACGCCCCCGTTCCGGGCGCACCAGCGGAAGCCGGTGCTCGCGATGGTGATCGCGACGTGTGTGGTCGCCTCCACCATCATCATCGGCGGTGTGGTGTGGGCGACGTCCTTGCGCGCAGCATCCAAGGACAACGGCGGCGCCCTGGGCACGTCGCTCTCGGCGCAGGACCGCTCGACGGCGGGTAGCCCGCCGACGACGAGCCCGAGCGCGACGGCGCTCGTCGAAGAAAAGATCGCCGTGCTCATCACGGTCGATCCGTCGGACGCGCAGATCGGCACCGTCGGCAACGGCGACAGCAAGATGCAGCCGCAGCCGGGCTCGATCGCCATCGGCATCAACGAAGAAGTGAAGATCCGGATCGAGAGGAAGGGCTACGTCTCGCAGATCGTGACGCTCAAGGGCAGCGAGATCGATCGCAAGGCGGCCTGGCGCGTGTACTCGCTGAAGCCGCTGCCCGGAACCGCGATCCCGAAGCCGCCTCCGGGGCCGAAGCCGCCTCTGGGTGCGAAGCCGCCGACCTCCGCCCTCGCGGCGCCGCCCACTCCGCCGGTGAAGCCGCCCACGCAACCCGCCGCGAACACGCCGTGCGATCCGCCGCGCTTTCGCGACCCATTCGACGGCAAGTGTCACTGAGCCTCACGGCGTAGCGAACTGCGTTCCGTTCCACGCGTAGCGGAGTGACGAGATTCCTCCCCACGGGAGCAGGAGCGGCTCGATCGACCCGCCGGGCTTGTCCTGAGGCCACGGGTACGTCTTCTCGCTCCAGCCTCGCGCCACGCCGGGACGCACGTCGACGTCGAAGCCCTTGCCGCTCTTCGATGGGACGAACTGGACGAGGCCCTGCACGCGCTTGCCGGACTGCTCGCGGCCGGTCTCGACCGAGAAGACACGCGCGATCGCGCCGCTCTTCACCTGGTAGATGAAGAGCGCCTGGACGTCGACACGATCGCCCGCAGGCGTCGTGACATGGCGCACGCCGCGCACCACGAGCTCGGCGGCGCCGTCGCCGGTGACGTCGCGCGCCGTGAGCTCGCTCACGTCCTTGTCGTCGGAGAACTGCGTGAGCGACATCCGGGCGTACCCCGTTCCGCCCTTGAAGCCGGGGCCGAGCACCACGATGTCTCGCCCCACGAGCGCGACGCGCTCCGGCCGACCGTCGCCGTCGACATGGACCTCGATGTCGAACCGCGGCTTGGTGCCGGGAGCGATGCTCTGATCCTTGTAGTATGCATCCATCACCTGGTGCCCGAGGTCGCTGCTCTTCCCCACGCCGGGCGTAGGCAAATCGCGGCTACTCCCGCCCGTGGCCGTGGCCGTGGCCGTCCCCGTGCCCGAACCGGCTCCGGCGGCGGCGGCGCTCCCTGCCTGCGCGACCTCGCCGGTCTTCGCGAACCGCCCCTTCTCGATCTTGAACGACCGCGAACGCACCGTGCCCCACGGCAGCAGGATCGCCTCGTCGTTCGATCCCGCCGCGCTCGCCTCGCGGAACGTCGAAGCGTCCCATCCCTGCGCGGGCTCGACGCTGACCTCGATGCCGGCCGGCGATACGCGGACCGCGTTCGCGATGCGGCGGCGGCCCGGTCCGTCGACGACCGCGATCTCTTGCGTGAAGATGGTGGTCGGCTCGTCGCCGGCGCTCGCGACGGTCCAGACCTCGAGGAGCTCGTGAACGATGCCGTTCTGCGTGACGCGTCGGCGGACGATCATGTCGTCCTTGCCGCGCGCGGTGAGGTCGCGGGTCTCGAACGACGAGAGCTCCCCGGCCACTTCGCGCCAGAAGAACTGCCGCCCACCGCGATAGCCGGGCCCGCAGATGGTGAAGAACTTACCGAAGACGCTGATGCGCTCCTTGCGCTCGTCGCCCGTGACATCGGCGAACACGTCGATCTTCGGCGCGGTTCCAGCGAGGTTCTTCTGCGCGAGCAGGCCGTCGATCACCGATTGCTCGGCGGCGGTGGGGAGCGCGGGCAGCTCGCCGGGACGTTCGACGCTGCCAGGCCCGGTGCCGAGGACACCGCGCACGCTCGCGCCGTCGCCGTCGTGGTACCGAAGCGCCGCGCGGAGGCCGACGCGCATGGTGCGCGCCTCCGCGAATGTCGACCACGGGATGGCGGCCTCGAACGTGAAGCCGCCCTTCACGTCGTTCTCGACGAGCTTCGCGCCGGGCACGTCCTGGCCTCGGTTCGGACCTGCGAGCCACTTCACGGCACCAGGGCTCTCCCCAGGCTTGCCGGCGTAGAGACCGATCTCGTAGGCCTTGAGGCCGCCGCGTCCCGCGGGGAAGGCGAGCGTCATCGAGACATGGTCATCCGATTCGCCGTGACGTGCGCTGCGCGCGAGGTTCGGGTCGATGACCTCGGCGGCGACGTAGAGCTTGGCGTCGTCCATCTGCACCGCGACCGCGAGCGCGAGGCCGTCGGTGGTCCCCGAGAGCGTCTCTCGTGCAGGCGAGCGCACCGGCCACTCCTTGAGGAGTCCGTCGAGCTTCATGGGGCTCTTTTTGTCG
Source organism: Polyangiaceae bacterium (assembly GCA_043742085.1). Taxonomy (GTDB): domain Bacteria; phylum Myxococcota_A; class Polyangia; order Polyangiales; family Polyangiaceae; genus Labilithrix. Next base: position 5,993 of record JAYTZB010001279.1, on the reverse strand, counting down.
ACGTCCTCGATGTGGATCGCGCCGCCGAACGCCACCTCGACGCCGGTCGAGCCGTCCTCGCGGTTGCCGTTGCCACCGAGCGCGGCGAGCCCGCCCTGGGCAGCGGCCATGTCCCCGATCGACTCGTGAGGATCGCCGTTGCTCCTGGACGCGCCCTTCGCCGCTGAATCAGGGCTCTTCCCGGCGCCGCCGCCGCATCCGAGGAACACCACCAACGGGAGCGTGCAGATTGCATGCTTCATGTGCAGGCTTTCAGCCTCGGCATCAGCCGCGGCGCGACATTGGTCCGAGGTCCTTGCCGACCACGCCCGTGCGCTGGAGCAGCTTGAGCACCTCGATCATCGGGATGATCGACGCGGAGAGCATGATCAGCACGAGCCACTCCGTCGCGCTGAGCGACCACGTCCGGAAGACGTCGTGCAGCGAGGGCACGAGCACGGCCACGAGATGGATGGCGCCGCTGACCACCATCGAAGCGAGGAGCGCGATGGGAAGGATGGGCCGGAGCGCGAAGATCGATGCCGTGGCCGAGCGACAGTTGAGCGCGTGGAACAGCGGCGAGAGCGCAAGCAGCGAGAACGCGACGGCGCGGCCGTACTCGAACTTGTCGACACCGGGCAGCGTCCACGGCCAGTAGTAGCAAGCGGTCGCGAGGCCGCCCATGAGCACGCCGACCACCGCGATGCCCAGGTACTCGCGCATCCCGAGCAGGCTCGACGTGGCCTTGCGTGGCGGCTCCATCATCTGCGTGGGATCGGGCGGATCAATGCCGAGGGCGAGCGCGGGCAGGCCATTGGTGACCAGGTTGATCCAGAGGATCATGAGCGGGCGCAGGCCGGGCAGGGAAGGCATGGCGCTCGCCACGACCACGGTCACCAGGAGGCCGGCGTTCGACGAGAGGAGGAAGAAGATGAACTTCTGGATGTTGCGCCAGATGGCGCGGCCCTCGCGGACCGCGTCGACGATAGTGGCGAAGTTGTCGTCGGCGAGCACCATATCGGCGGCCTCGCGAGCAACGTCGGTGCCGTCCTTGCCCATCGCGATGCCGATGTGAGCCTCTCGCAGCGCTGGCGCGTCGTTCACGCCGTCGCCGGTCATCGCCACGATGTGGCCCTTCGCCTTGAACGCCTTCACGATGCGGAGCTTCTGCTCGGCGGTGACGCGCGCGAAGACGCGCACGTTATCGATGCGGCGCTGCAGCGCCTCGTCGTTGAGCTTCTCGAGCTCGGAACCGCTGAGCGCGATCGCGCCTTCGTCCCAGAGCCCGAGCTCGCGCGCGATGGCGACCGCGGTGAGCTTGTGATCGCCGGTGATCATGACGGCGCGCACCTGCGCCTCGTGACACGCCTTGACCGCCTCCTTCACGCCGACTCGCGGGGGATCGATCATCCCGACGAGACCGAGGAACGTGAGGCGCTGCTCGATGTCGCTGGTCGACCGAGGCTCTCCGCTGATCGGCGGCGCGGAAGGAGAGGCAAGCGAGCCGGACGGCGGCGCTCCCAGCTCACGTCGCGCGACCGCGAGCACGCGCAGCGAGAGCCCGCTCATGCGCTCCGCCTCGGCCAGGATGACCTGGCGCCCAGCCTCGTCGAGGGGCTCGACGCCGGTGGCGGTGTGCTGCGCGACGCAGCGCGGGAGGAGGACGTCGGCGCTGCCCTTCGTGTGGACGATCTCCTTGCCGGTCTCGTCGAGCGCGATGACGGTCATGCGCTTGCGATCGCTGTCGAACGGCAGCTCGCGCACCACCTGGTGCGAGGGGATGATCGACTCCTTGGGGAGCCCGCCCTTCGCGGCGAGAGTGAGGAGAGCGCCCTCGGTGGGGTCGCCGACGACGCGCCACGATCCCTCCTTCTTCTCGAGCGTCGCGGTGTTCGCCAGCGACATGGTCGCGAGCAGATTGCGGAGGCCGTCGGAGAGACTGGCGTCCGTCGCCTTGCCGTCGAGATCGAGGATCTCCCCCTGGGGATCGTACCCGGTGCCGGTCACCGTGTAGGACGCGCTGCCCGCGTAGATCTCGCGGACCGTCATCTCGTTTTGCGTGAGCGTTCCGGTCTTGTCGGTGCAGATGACCGTCGCTGAGCCGAGCGTCTCGACCGCAGCGAGCTTGCGGATGATCGCCCCACGCTTTGCCATCCGCTGCATGCCGAGGGCGAGCGTGATGGTGGTGATGGCGGGCAAGCCCTCGGGGATGGCGGCGACGGCGAGGCTGACCGCCTCGAGGAGGAGCTCGTGCCACGAGCTCTCGCCGCGGATCATGCCCCAGCCGAACATGAGAGCGCTGATGCCGAGACATGCCCACAGCACGCGCTTGCCGAAGTGATCGAGCTTCTCTTCGAGCGGAGTCTTGCCCTGCTCCTGGGAGCTCATGAGCGTGCTCAGCTTGCCGAGCTCGGTGTCCTTGCCCGTCGCGACCACCAGCGCGCGGCCCTTGCCGCGCATGATCGACGTGCCCGTGAAGAGCATCGTCGAGCGATCGCCGATGGTGGCGTCGTCGGCGAGCTCGGCGCGCGCATCCTTGGTGATGGGGAGCGACTCGCCGGTGAGCGCCGCCTCCAGGGTGGCGAGGTTGATGGTCTGCAGGAGGCGCGCATCCGCGGGCACGGCGTCGCCCGCCTCCACCTCGAGGATGTCACCAGGAACGAGGTCGACCGCGGCGATGATCGAGACGCGGTCGTCGCGACGGACGCGCGCGTTCGGCGTCTGCATCTTCTTCAGCGCGTCGAGCGCGGCCTCGGCGCGGCGCTCCTGATAGAAGCCGAGCACGGCGTTCAGGACCACGATCAGCGCGATGGCGATGGCGTCGCCGTAGCGGGCGAGCCAGGAGGCGTCGGACTTGCTGCTGCTCGCGCCGTTGACGGTCGCTACCACGGCGGCGGCGAGCAGCGTGAGGACGATGGGGTTCGCGAACTGCGCGATGATCCGCTTCCACGCGCTCGGCGGCGGCGAAGAGGGGAGCTCGTTCGTTCCGTACTTGGCGAGGCGAGCCTTCGCGTCGGCCTCGGTCAGTCCCCGGACCGGGTCGGCCTCGAAGCGCTCGTAGAGCACCTCGCAGAGGCCAGTGTGCCAGATGGATCCAGCCGCGCCGCTGGAGAGGTCGCGAACCGATGCATCTCGCGAAGGTCGTGCCGATAGCGGCTGCTTTTCCGTGCCCACGTGGCCGGGGAGCCTACTACGCCTGCTCGCCGAGCGGGGGCTCGTCCGCCCGGGGGAGAGCTCACCGGACGGACCGCCCCGACGCAGCGCGTTCGAGGAGCGCGTCGTCGATCTCGCCCTCCGCGGCGGCGTTCAGCGCCTCGCGCAGCGCATCGTCGGGGGAGGCATCGGCGGCCACGCGCGTGCGCGCCGGGCCCTGCTCGGGAGGCGTCGCGGCATCGGCGAGGACGCGCTCGTGGTCGTCGATGCCAGCGCCTGCTCGCGGAACGTGGGCGGCGTGACGCGCGGAAACCCGAAGCGCAGGACGACGATCGCCGTCGAGAGCGCGGTCAAGACGACCGCTGCGAGGAAGACGAACCCGCCGAGGCTGCGGTGAAGCGCGGCGGCGACGGCCCACCTCGAGAAGAGCAGCGGCCACACCGGCGCCGGCTCGCCGCTCTCGAGACGGACGACGAGCTGCGCTCCGCTCGTCAGGTGGAGGACCGCCGTGCGATCGCTCCCCGTCAGGTAGCCGGACCGGATCGAGGAGAGCGGGAAAACGCGGTCCTCCTCCTCGCTGCCACCCGTGACGCGGAGGGCTCGGGCTCGACGACCGCGTTGCCGCCGGCGCGCCGCGTCGACTGCACCCTCGCGGCTTGCACGAAGGAAGGAAGCGCCGCGAGCAACGCGACGGAGGCGCCGACCCATCCGAATGCAAGGCCCAGCACCGGTGCTGCGAGCACGAGGACGAGCACGCCGCGCCAGACCAGGCCGATGGTCCGCCGCCGTTCCGCGGAGGGCGGCGCGCACGTCACGCCAGTGAGCCAACTTGTGCCTCCGCCGGACCGGAATAACCCTCGAAAGGCGCGAAAAGCCGCTGTGCCAGGCGCGTATGGATGTTGCTGGAGCGTGGGTCATGAAGCGCACTCTCGTCGTCGCCCTCACTGCCTGCTCCGGCCTGCTCGTCTCGACGTCGGCCTGGGCCGCGCCGGCGATGCCATGCGCGCCCGCGACGGTCACGCCGCAGTCGCACTCGATCCCCGCCAACTTGCCGGCGTTCGGGTACACCGCCGTGAACGCCACGGCGAACGACATCCATCTCGTCCGCACGCTCGCCGGCGGCACGACGGCGGACGTCCCGCTGACGCTCGGGCGCACAGTCGACGGCTATCTCGAGGTAAAGCCGTCGGCGCCGCTCGTGCCGGGGTCGGCGTACGAGCTCCAGTTCCAGTCGTTCTGCAGCTACGGCGCGTACCCGTCGGCGCCGCTCGCGTTCGTCGCCGATCCCGAGGCGCCGCTCCCGACGAAGCTCGGCGAGCTGACATCGGCACCGACCGTCAGCCTCAAGGACTACGGCACCACGCAGGTGACCATCAACGCGACGTACACGCTCGCCGACGAGATGAAGCCGTGGGCTTCGGTCTACGAGCTCGGCATGTCCCTCGACGGCAAGGTGCTCGAGACGCACCGGACCGCCGTCGGCGGCGGCGGCATCCAGATCAGCGCCGTCGGCTGGTGCGACGCCGCGTCCGCATCGCTGACCAAGCACACCGTCCAGCTGCAGGCGCACTTGCCGTTCGCGCCGCCCGTGGCCTCGCTGCCGACGACGATGGACTTCGTGTGTCCGCCGCCCAGCATCAACACGCCGGGGAACAACCCGCCGACGCCGCCCACCGGCTCGTCGGGGTCATCGGGGTCATCGGGCTCGTCGGGCTCGTCGGGGATCGACAGCCCCGAGCAGCCTCGCCGGACGACGGTGAATGGCTGCTCGACGTCGGCGGTCACCTCGGCGGCGACGTCGTCGGGCACGTCGTTCGCTTCGATCGGCCTTCTCCTGGGCCTCACGATGCTCGTTCGTCGCCGGCTCAGCGGCGCATCGGCTGTCTCGCGCCGTACGTGACCGAGCGCCAGGTCCACTCGACCGGACCGAAGCGATAGCGGCGCAGCCACGCGGCGCTGAACGCGGCTTGCGCGACGAAGATGGCGACGCCGATCGCGGCGGCGCTGCCGAGACCGAGCCGTCCGAAGAGGCCGAGGCCCCAGCCGTAGAAGATCGCGCTGAGCACGATCGACTGCGTGAGGTAGCTCGTGAGCGCCATCTGGCCGAGCGGCGCCAGGAGTGTCAGCGCCGCGCGAGCGCATCGCAGGCCCGGCCATCCGGGTCGCTCGAACACGACGAGGACCGCCGACGCGTACCCGAGCGCGAGCACGAGCGATGCGGTACGCGAGACGACGTCACGCCACGTCCGCAGATCGACCGCGTCGGAGCTCGCTGCCCAGCTCAGCGCTCCGCCGAGCAGGATACCGACCACCGCGACGACTCGCACGAGCTTCCGCTGCTCGTCACGGAACACACCTCGTCGCCACGCGCACGCGCCGAGGAGGAACAGAGCGAGCACCCGAGGCGTGGTCCAGAAGAGGAGAGCCGCGACCGGACGTACCTCGCGGATCCGGAACGCGAGCACCTCGCCGAACGTGCCGGTCGCATACACGCGGTTTGCCTCGAGGACGTGCTCGCGCAGCGCGGCGTAGCTGGGGAACGGCGGCGGGAACGGCAGCGGGTAGAGATGCGCGACGAAGACCGCGAGCGCGAGCCCGAGCAGCGCGCGCGTCGGGAGCGCGAGCAGCGGCGCGGCGATGATGCCGAGCACGGCATAGAGCGTGAGCACGTCGCCGTTCCACACCAGGAAGAGGTGTGCGAGACCGAGCGCGAGGAGGAAGCCGAGACGACGCGCCGCGTACCCGGCGAACGAACCGTCACGTGCACGCGTGCGCTCGTGCTGGGCGGCGAGGCCAACCCCGAAGAGCAGCGAGAACAGCGTGAAAGCCTTGAATTCCAGGCCGATCACGAGGATGCGAGC
>JAYTZB010001278.1:0-2892 GCA_043742085.1 Polyangiaceae bacterium | reverse complement strand
CGGGATCCGGGGCTGGGCCCACCTCGGTCCGCTCCTCGGGGCCGGCGGTCGGGGCGACCCCCGACGACGGCTCGGGCCCGAACCCTGGGCTCGGCGGCGGCCGCTCCGTATCGCTCGCACCCGAAAGCAGCGCCGGATCCTGCGGATCGGCGCCGGCCGAGGACGCCGAGGAGCCAGGCCTTGTGTCTCGCGCGAGCGGCGTCGAAGGAGGGGGCATGGAGCTGCGTACCGAGCCCGGATCGTAACGCCTTAGGGCCTTGTTGACGTGGGAAATCCCACGCCTATACTGCGCCGGCTTCGGGTCCTCCCGAAAGCACGCACGTGGCCCCACCCGGTCGTTTCGATTTTGTTTCTGGGGGGTGCCCTTCACTGAAGGTTTTCAAGCAGATGCCTCTTCATACCGAGAAAAAAGCGGAGCTCATCGACAAGTTCCGCACGCACGAGAACGACACGGGCTCGCCCGAGGTCCAGATCGCCCTCCTCACCGAGCGCATCTCGTACCTGACCGAGCACTTCAAGACGCATCTCAAGGACCACCACTCGCGTCGCGGCCTCCTCAAGATGGTCTCGAAGCGTCGCCGGCTCCTCAGCTACCTCAAGAAGTCGAGCCTCGACCGCTACCGCAAGACGGTCGCCGCGCTCAACCTTCGCAAGTAACTCTCCCGACAAGGGGACGGCACCGGCCGTCCCCTTTCTCGTTTTCGCTCGTCTCGCTGCGCTCGACTCGCTCGTTCGTAGCTTTGGTTGTTGTTCCGGGCAGATCTCTTCTCCTTGCTCTTCGATTCACCCGCACGAGCTCGCTGATCTTCGCTCGCGCGCGTGAACCGAGGACACAAGGACAACCGAGCTGGCCGGCGTCGAGCCGCACGCACGCGGCATCGCGCAGGAGCGCATTTTCATGTCCTTCGTCCGTGAATCCGTCACGATCAACGGCAAGCCGCTGACCTTCGAAACCGGTCGGCTCGCCAAGCAAGCCCACGGTTCCATCCTCATCAGCTACGGCGAGTCCGTCGTCCTCGTCACCGCCGTCAGCGGCGACGAGCGCCCCGGCCTCGATTTCTTCCCGCTCACCTGCGAGTACGTCGAAAAGACGTTCGCGGCCGGAAAGATCCCGGGCGGCTTCTTCAAGCGGGAGGCGCGCCAGCGCGACGAGGAGATCCTCACCTGTCGCCTGATGGATCGCCCGATGCGGCCCCTCTTCCCCGAGGGCTACAAGATGGACACGCAGATCATTGCGACGGTCCTCAGCGCCGACAAGATCAACGAGACGAACATCCTCGCGCTCTGCGGCGCGAGCGCTGCCGTGCACATCTCGGACATCCCGTGGGACGGCCCCCTCGCCGGCGTGCGCGTCGCGCGCATCAACGGCGAGCACATCCTCTTCCCGACCTACGAGCAGCAGGCCGAGGCCGACATCGACATGGTCGTGGCGTGCTCCAAGGACGCGATCGTCATGGTCGAGGGCGGCGCCGCAGAGGCCACCGAGAAGGACCTCATCGACGCGCTCTTCTTCGCGTTCGAGGGCGCGCAGCCGATCATCGCGCTCATCGACAAGATGCGCACCGCGATCGGCAAGCCGAAGCGCCCGTTCGAGCCCAAGAAGCTCCCGGCCGAGGTCTCGTCGCTCATCCCTGCGCTCGTCGACAAGCAGATCATCGAGTCGTCGCTCATCAAGGACAAGGCGAAGCGCTACGGCGGCTACAAGGCTGCCAAGAACGCGATGGTCGAGGCGCTCACCGCCAAGCTCGGCGCCGAGAAGTTCCTCGAGCACGAGAAGCTCATCAAGGCCGAGTTCGAGGAGCGCAAGTACGTCGTCGTCCGCGAGTACGTCCTCAGCGAGCGTAAGCGCATCGACGGCCGCGACATGAACACCGTTCGCGCCATCGCGACCGAGGTCGGTGTCCTCCCCCGCGTCCACGGCTCGGCGATGTTCCAGCGCGGCGAGACGCAGGCGATCGTCACCACCACGCTCGGCACGTCCAGCGACGAGCAGAAGATCGACGCGCTCATCGGCGAGCGCTGGAAGCGCTTCATGCTCCACTACAACTTCCCGCCCTTCTCCACGGGCGAGACCAAGCCGATGCGCGGGCCCGGTCGTCGTGAGATCGGCCACGGCGCGCTCGCCGAGCGCGCGATCGCCCGCATGATGCCGGAGCAGGAGAAGTTCCCGTACACCGTCCGCATCGTGTCCGAGACGCTCGAGTCGAACGGCTCGTCGTCGATGGCCGCGGTCTGCGGCGGCACCCTGTCCTTGATGGACGCCGGCGTCCCGATGAAGGCGCCCGTCGCCGGCATCGCGATGGGCCTCATCACCGACGGCAAGCGCAATGCCATCCTGAGCGACATCCTCGGCGACGAGGATCACCTCGGCGACATGGACTTCAAGGTCTGCGGGACGGCGAAGGGCATCACCGCCATCCAGATGGACATCAAGATCGCGGGCCTCTCCCGCGAGATCATGACCCAGGCGCTCGATCAGGCCCGCGAAGGCCGCATCCACATCCTCGCCAAGATGGCCGAGACGCTCAGCGAAGCGCGCGGCGATCTCTCGAAATACGCGCCGCGCATCACGACCCTCAAGGTCAAGCCGGACCAGATCCGCCTCATCATCGGACCCGGCGGCAAGACCATCAAGGGCATCGTCGACCAGACGGGCGTCGCCATCGACGTCGAGGACGACGGCACGGTCAACATCGCGTCGGCCGACTCGGTCGCCGTGAAGAAGGCCATCGACATCATCAAGGGCATCACCGCGGAGCCGGAGGTCGGCACCGTCTACACGGGAAGCGTCCAGCGCATCACGGACTTCGGCGCCTTCGTCGAGATCTTCCCCGGCACCGACGGCCTCCTCCACGTCTCCGAGATGGCCCACACGCGCGTCGAGCGCGTGAC
>JAYTZB010001277.1:0-8652 GCA_043742085.1 Polyangiaceae bacterium | reverse complement strand
CTTCACCACCTTCGGATGAAGGTCGGCGATGTACTTCAGGTTCGAGTAGCCGGCGCCGAGGTCGTCGACGACCAGGTAGACACCGCGCCCGCGCACCTCACGGAGAACGCTCTGGCAGAGGCGGAAGTGCGAGAGGGGAACGCTCTCCGTGATCTCGAGGTAGACGTCCTCGGTGTGCTGGAAAATAGGGTCATCCGGCTGGACGACCCACTTCTCGTTCAGCTCCGCGGGATGGATGTTCAGGAACAGCGGATGCGTCGGGCACCCAGCGACCGCCATCTCGCGGATGATGCGTCCGAGCTCGCCCGTGCACGCGTGCTCCACCGCGGCCGCGAAGAGGCTCATCGGCGTGTCGAAGTCTTCGCGGTTCGCGCGGACGAGCGCCTCGTACGCGAAGATCTTCCGCGTCGTCAGATCGACGAGCGGCTGGTACACGACCTTCAGATCCCGGGCGTCGAGGACGCGACGGATCAAGACGGTGGTGCGACGGTTATCTGCGGCGGCGGCCTTCGACAAGCTCGCTCATTGTAGAGACGCGCGCGCGGGATGTCAGCCACCGAACGGGTGGCGCCCCGAAGTCCTCAGGACTTCAGCGTCGCCGCCAGCTGACCACGGCGAAAGACCCACATCTCTCCCGGCCGGCCCATCGTCCACGTCTCGTCGCGCGTGAGCGGTGCGGTGGCGATGATCGCCACGCGATCGCGCGGCGTGGTCACCTCCGCGAAGTCCACCGTGAGGTCGTCATCCGCGAGCGTTGCCTTGCGAAACGGAGCCTTTCGCACGATGTAACAGAGCTTCGTCGCGCAGCGCGCATACATCTGCTGGCCGTCACCGAGCAGGAAGTTGAACGTTCCGTTCTCGCCGAGCTCCTGGCCGACCTTGGCGATCGCACGGTCGAGCCGGAGGCGCTCACGAGCGTTCGTCGGATAACCGCGCGGGAACAGGCGGTCGAGCCGGTTCAGGATGGTGCAGAACGCGTGCTCGCTGTCGGTGGTGCCGATGGGATGATAGCGGCCGAGCTTGTGCCGCTTCACGCCACGGACGGTCCCGTTGTGCGCGAACGTGAAGTGCCGGCCCCATAGCTCGCGCACGAACGGATGCGTGTTCGCGAGCGAGACGGGACCGCGCGTGCGCTTCCGGACGTGCGCGATGGCGAGCAGCGTCTTGATCGGATGACTGCGAATGTAGGCGGCGAGCTTGGAGCCGGCGGCGGCGGCGGGCTCGAGGAAGGTGCGTACGGCGCGGCCTTCGTAGAGCGCGAGACCCCAGCCGTCGGCGTGCGGGCCGCGAATGCCGCCCCGCAGCGCGAGCCCGGAGAATGAAAAGACGATGTCCGTCGGGACATTGCACTCCATGCCGAGGAGCTCACACATGGACGGCGTCGATCAAGGGATCTTCGATTTTACACGATCCCGAGGCAACCCGCGCCAAGCTCCGCCGTCGATCGGGCATGTGCCATGCTTGGAGGGTCCCCGGATGCGTCCCGTCGTTCCCCTCCCCGCTCGTGCCGGCGCCGCCGCGCTGGTCGGCTGCGTGATGCTCTCCGCGTCTTCGGTGAACGCGACCGGTGAGCCCACCGCGCTCGCGATGCGCGTCGCCGATCCGCCGCCGGTCGCCTACGAAGCAACGGCGCTCGGCCGTGCGACGCACTCGCTACGGCTCGTGATGACCAACACGGGAAGCAGGACCGTGCAGCTCGCGCCGGTGGTCTTCCGCTTCAAGCCGACGCGCGACAACGTCACGTACGCATGCGAGGACGCGACGGGCGAGGCCGCTCGCTGGCCGGCGACGCTCGATGCGGGCGCGGCCTTCACCTTGATGCGTGAGGTGTCTTGCGAGACGCCGCTCCCCGGTCGCTACGAGGTGGCGTTGCTCGGGCGACCGCGCGGCGGCGCTGACGCTTCGGAGCGCGTTTATGGCTCGTTTTCCCTGCAAATCGAGGCCGGCGCGAACGCGCCCGTACGCGTTCCGTGGGAGCCCGCGCTCTACGCGGCGAGCTCGTCGACGAAGGACATGTGGCCGACGAAGGATCCCAGCGCGGCACGCATCGTCGTCGCGTTGATCAATGCTTCCCACGCGCCCGTCGCACTCGCGCCCGTGCACGCGACGATACGAGTCACGCGGCGTGGGTCGACGACTGCGCCGTGTCCGGAGCGCGGCGTGGAGCTCGCGTTCGCCGGCTCGCTCGCGTCGGGAGGTTCACGCGCCGTCACCATGCCGCTCGGCTGCGCGCTCGCCGCGGAGGCGGTCTACGACGTCGAGGTGTCGATCGCCGGGCCTGGCAGCCCGAAGGTCCACGTGGCCACGCACTCGGTGAGGGTGGGCGTGATCCCGCCGCCGTCGCCGCGAGCGGAGGACGTGCAACCAGGACCCGGCAAGGTCATCGGCGGGATGTGAGGGATCGCGCCACGCGTGGCGCGGTCACACGTTCCCGAGCCACGTGCCGAGATCGCGCATGACCTCCGGCGGGATCCCGTGGCCGCCGTTGAACTGCGTGAAGCTCACGCGCATCCCGGCTTCCTCGAGCGCGTGGCGGAGACGCTCGGCGATCGCGAACGGCAGGATGGGGTCCTGCGTACCGTGGCTCTGGAAGACGTGCAGCTCCTTGCGGTCCGCCATCCGCGGGAGCCATTCGTGCGCCGCGAGGAGCGTCCCCGAGAGCACGACCAGCCCGGCGAGCGGACGCTTCGTGCGGAGCGCGACGTCGGTGGCGAGCATCGAGCCTTGCGAGAATCCTCCGAGGACGATGCGCTCCTGGGGCGTGCCGGTCTCACGCTCGTAGGCATCGAGCATCGCGACCAGCGCTTCGCGCGCTTCCTTCATGCCGTCGGGCACCTCGTCGACGATCTGCTCGAGCGTGCCTTGCATGATCGCCCGCTGATAGCGGCCGATGTCGATCTGCCACCACGCGCGCGCGTCGCCGAGAAGGCTCATCATCGCCGCGTCCCCGAGCGCCATGGGTGCCTCGGGAAAGAGGAACGTCGTCCCTGGCGGGGCATCGATGGCCCCGCCGATCCCCACGAGGTCGTCGCCGGGCGCGCCGTAGCCGTGCATCAAGACGACGGTGAGCGGCGCCGCGGCCGCTCCCTTTTTCGGCGTGGTTCCGGAGGTCTTCACGACACGGCGCGCACGCAAGGGACCGAAGGTCAGGACGTCCATCGACGACCATCCTACATCCACTCATGAGAGCGTTGGCCCAGTGGTGGATGCGCAGTGGATCAAAAGCCCATGTCAGCGAAATCCCTGGCCTTTGGTTGCTGCACATCAGCCTCCACCGTAGACTTCTAGTCGATGTCCTCCGTCAAGGCCGGCGACGTTCTCGCGGGCAAGTACCGCGTCGAGCGCGTGCTTGGCAGCGGAGGCATGGGCTACGTCGTCGCTGCACGACATCTCCAGCTCGATCAGCTCGTCGCGATGAAGTTCCTGCGCGGCGGCGGCTCCGTGAACGACGACACCGAGGCGACGGGACGCTTCCTCCGCGAGGCGAAGGCCGTGGTGCGTCTCCGCGACGAGCACGTCGCGAAGGTGTTCGACGTCGGCACGCTCGAGAGCGGCGAGCCCTACATCGTGATGGAGTACCTCGACGGCTGCGATCTCTCCGCGCTCGCGAAGCAGCGTGGACCGATCCCGGCATCCGAGGCCGTCGAGTACGTCATGCAGGCCTGCGAGGCGCTCGCCGAAGCGCACAGCATCGGCATCGTGCATCGCGACGTGAAGCTCGCCAACCTCTTCGTCACGCGCGGTCATGCGGGCTCACCGCTCGTGAAGGTCCTCGACTTCGGCATCTCGAAGGTCAACCCGTTCGGCGGCGGCGAGCAGGCTCAGGAGATGACGCGCACGGCGTCGATGCTCGGCAGCCCCCGCTTCATGTCGCCCGAGCAGATGCGGGATCCGCGCAACGTCGACGCGCGAAGCGACATCTGGTCTCTCGGCGTCGTCCTCTATCGCCTCGTTGCCGGCAAGCCGCCGTTCGAGGCCGACACGCTCGGTCGCCTGCTCTCGATGGTGATGCACGAGAATCCCGATCCGCTCTCGATGGCGCGGGCGGATCTCCCGCCGGGCTTCTCGGAGACGGTGCACCACTGTCTCGAGAAGGATCCCGACGCGCGCTTCATGAACATCGCCGAGCTCGCCTACTCGCTCGTGCCGTTCGCCGTCGATCCCGTGCGGGCACGCGGCGTCGCCGATCGCATCGCGGCCACGCTCAGCGTGGCGCAGGTCCCGCGCACGATGGAGCTCGCAGCGCTCTACGGAATTCCCGACCCGCGCATTCCGCAAGCGGGCATCTCGCAGACGTTCCCGCCGGGCGCGAGCGACACCGGCACCGCCGCACCGTGGGCGGGAACGCATGGCGGACGCCTCGATCCGGGGCGCGCGAACATGATCTGGGCCGGCGTCGCGCTCGCGGCGACGCTCATCGCGGGTGGAGGCTTCGCGTGGGCGAGGCACGAGCGCGCCGTCACGTCACCCACGCTCTCGGCAGGCGCAGCAGCCGCGCCGCCCCAGGCTGGCGCGGGCGCGACGTCGGGGATCGCGAACGTTGCGCCGCCAGCGATCGATGGCGAGACGCCGTCGGCGGCCGCCGCCGCCGGTCACCTCATCGGCGCTTCGCCGTTCCCGGTCGTCAGCGCCGCCGTGACCAGCGATCCCGCGGTGAATGCTCCGCGTCCGCCGTCGACGGGCGGCGAGCCCCCGCCGCGACGTCCACCCGCGGCCGTCGCGCCGCGCAAGCCGTCACGACCGGCCGCCGGCTCCGCGCCGGGACCCGCGCCCGCGCCAGCCGGCGGCGGCATCCCTTCGACGCGCGACTGAGCGCTCTCCAGCGCGCAGACCGAAACACGTCTATCCTCGGGGAGTGAGAGTGCGTGTCCGGGGCCTCGCGTTCGTTCTCGCTGCCGGCCTCGTCGCCGGCACGACGACCGCGGCCATCGAAGCGCGTGCCGAGCCGTCCGAGGGCGGCGCGGCAGCCGCCGAATCGCTGTTCCAGGAAGCGCGCAAGCTGATGGACGCGAAGCGATACTCCGAGGCGTGCCCGAAGCTCGTCGCGAGTCAGAAGATCGCGCCCGCGGTCGGCACGTTGCTCAACCTCGCCGACTGCTACGAGCGCGCTGGACAGCTCGCGAGCGCATGGGCGCGCTTCCACGAAGCCATCGCGCTGGCGCAGCGCCTCGGCCGCGCCGATCGCGAGAAGACCGCCAAGGAGCGCGCCGACAAGCTCGAGCCGAGGCTGATCAAGCTCACCATCGTCAGTCCCGAGAAGAGCGTCGAGGTGAAGCTCGATGGCAACGTCCTCGACGCGGCGGCGCTCGGTACCGCGGTGCCCGTCGATCCCGGCAAGCACGCGATCGAAGCCACGGCGAAGGGCAAGAAGGCCTTCACCACCACCGTGGAGGTGAGCGATCGCGCGCGTTCACCGAGCGTCGAGATCCCCGCGCTCGACGCCGACCCCGAAGCGAGCCCATCCAGGAGCGGCAGCGGCGCGGGCAGCGCCTCGTCCGGTGATACGAAGGCTCTCGAAGAGCAGGCTGGCTCCGGCGGGACCCAGCGCATCGTCTCTTACGTGGCCCTGGGCCTGGGCGGCGTGGGCATCGCCGTGGGCGCGATCTTCGGACTGCGGACGTCCTCGATCTGGAACGACGCGAAGACGCATTGCACGGGCCTCGAATGCGATCGCACCGGCGTCACGCTCGCGACCGATGCGAAGAACGCGGGCACCGTCTCCACGATCTCGTTCGTGGCCGGCGGCGTGCTGCTGGCCGGCGGCGCGGTGCTGTTCTTCACCGCGCCGAGCGGCAGCGCCAAGCCGTCGTCGTCCGGCAAGCAGAGCGAGCCCCGGCTCGGCGTCGGCGTGGGCCTGGGCTCGATGACGCTCCAGGGGCGCTTCTGATGCGCGCGCGCACGCGGCGCGTCGGCTTCGCGCTCTCGGGAATGGCGCTCGCAGCCGGCGGCAGCATCACGGCCTGCGCGGGCATCGTCGGCGTCGAGGACGTCCGGCTCCGTCGCGACTCGGGGAGCACGGCGGACGTGATCGAGGAGGTAGACATCGTCGTCGAGGACACGGGCCCGATCCCGCCGCCGCCGCCCGGGGCGAACATCCTCGAGGTCGCGCTCGGCGCGCAGCACACGTGCGCGCGCCAGACCGACAACACCGTCAAGTGCTGGGGCGACGACAGCCATTCGCAGACCGCGACGGTCGGTGCCGCCGACGGCGGCGTGGTGGTCGCGCCAACCGCCGTCGCGGTCACCGATGCACGCCACATCGCTGCCGGCCAGTACCACACGTGCGTGGTGCGCACCTCCGGCAAGGTCTCGTGCTGGGGCGAGAACTCCGACGGCCAGCTCGGCAACGGCGATCCCACCGGCGCACGTTCAGGCAAGCCCGTCGACGCGGTCGGGATCACCGACGCGAAGGGCATCGCGTGCGGCGCGAGCTTCTCGTGCGCGCTCCGCGCCAGCGGCGGCGTCGCGTGCTGGGGCAACGGCCTCGGCGGTCAGCTCGGCAACGGCACGAAGCAGCTGCAGCCGTCGCCCGGTCCCGTGTCGATGCTCGCCGACGCCGTCGCGATCTCCGCGGGCGAGTCGCATGCATGCGCGGTGAAGGCCGACGGCAAGGTGGTGTGCTGGGGCGACAACGTGAACGGTCAGCTCGGCACCGGTGATCAGGCCGAACGAACCACGCCCACCGTCATCACGTCACTCGACACCATGGCGCTCGTCGCCGCGGGCGCGCGCTCGTCGTGCGCCGCGAAGAAGGCAGGCAGCGTCTTCTGCTGGGGCGCGAACGAGGTGGGCCAGCTCGGGAGCGGCGCCGCCAACCCGACGCCCAATCCGTCGCCGACCGCGGTGAGCAACCTCGACGCCGTCGCGCTGTGGGCCGGACGCGATCACGCTTGCGCCGTCCGACGCGGCGGCGCGGTGGCGTGCTGGGGTGCGGGGTTCCTCGGTCAGATCGGCGATGGTCAGCCGCGCGCCGCGGCCACCACGCCCACGCCAACGCCTACCGCGGTGTCCGGGATCACAAATGCGATCGGCGTCGTGACCGGGGGCAACCACTCCTGCGCGCCGACGAGCACGGGCGCCATCTTGTGCTGGGGCGACAACGTGCGCGGCGAGATCGGGAGCGGCGGCGCCGGCGATCAGAAGTTCTCTCCCGAGAGCGTGCTCGGCTACCCGTGAGGAGAGAGGCCATGCGCCGTCGTTCGTTCGGGGTCCTGGCGGCGACTAGCCTCGCGGCGTGCTTCACCCAGCAGGCCGCGGCGCCGCCCGATGCGGCAAGCGAGGACGAGCTCCGCTTCCGCGTGGACGCCGTCGACACGACGCTCCCCGACTACGACGCCATCGGCTACGAGGTCGACCTCCGCGTGAGCGACGTGCCCGGTCACGAGACGTACGCCGCGGACGTGAAGGGCTCGTACGTCGCCACCCGCGATCTCGCCGAGCTCGCGCTCGACTTCGACGGCAATACCATCGACGACGTCGTCATCGGCGGTCGCGCTGCGACGTACCGGCGCGAAGGCACGAAGCTGATCATCAAGCTCCCGCAAACGGTGCCCTCGGGGCGCTCGCTCACGTCGCGGATTCGCTACCACGGCACGGTCCTCCAGGCGGACGGCGCTGACCCCAACGACTTCGCGGCGTTCGGCGGCCTCGACGTCCGGCAGCACAATGCCGAGGGGCACCGCATCTACTCGAGCCTCAACTGGCCGAGCAAGGCCCGACGCTGGTTGCCCCTCCGCGATCATCCGAGCGACGGCGCGATGGTGGCGATGAACCTCACGTTCCCGCGATCGTTCACGGTCGTGTCGAACGGCAAGCAGGTGGCGCGCACCGAGCACGCAGACGGCACGAGCACGTGGCGTTACGAGGCGCTCACGCCGATGCCCGCGTACGATTTCCACGTCGTCGCGTACGAAGGCTGGAAGGTCGACGACACGCATTCACCGTCGGGCATCCCGATCGCGACGTACACGTATGCGGGCGCGTCCCCGTCGCGGGCGAAGATCTACGGCGACCTCCCGAAGACGCTCGACTTCTACGAGAGCAAGTTCGGCAAGTACCGCTGGGGCACGGCGAGCTTCATCGAGGAGCCGATCTTCGGCGGCGGCATGGAGCACGCGACGGTCGTCAGCATGGACGAGACGCTGTTCGCCATCCCCGACGAGGCGCGGAAGACCGCGTTCCACGAGCTCGGACATCACTGGAGCGGCAACCTCGTGCGCATCCGGACGTGGAACGACTTCTGGCTGAGCGAGGGCTTCACCGAGTACCTCACAGCGCGCTTCCTCGCCGCCAACGACGGACCCGAGGCGAAGAAGGCGGTGCTCCGCGGCTATCTCACGCGGGCGCTCGCCGCCGATCGCAGCGCGCCTCATCCCGTGCGACCCGCCGATCCCGAGGTCGACGTCCTCACCATCTTCGACGCCATCTCGTACCAGAAGGGCGCGCTCGTCCTGCATGCGCTCGAGCGCGTCGTGGGCGGCGAGGACAAGCTCACGCAGTTCCTCAAGCGCTGGTTCGATCGCCACGCCTTCGGCGCGGTGCTCACGGCCGATCTCGAGAAGGAGCTGTCGGAGGCATCCGGCAAGGATCTCTCGAAGTTCTTCGACGGCTTCGTCTACGGCTCGTATCACCCCGAGGTGCGCGTGACGTTCA
>JAYTZB010001276.1:0-4944 GCA_043742085.1 Polyangiaceae bacterium | reverse complement strand
TCGCGAAGGTGACGCGCCTCCTCGAGCGTACGCCGGGCGCCGCCGCGCCGAGCGATCCCGAGGCCATCAACCGCAGTGCCGCGAAGTACCTCGAAGACGGCATTGCCGCATACCAGGCGGGGAAGATCGAGGACTCGATCGCGCTCTTGCGCAAGGGCATCGGTGTCGACCCTCTGGCGTATCGTCTGCGCTACCACCTCGCGTTGATCTACGGCAAGCATGGGCAGATCTATGACGGCATCACCGAGCTCGAGCGCGCCGTCGATCTGAATCCCAAGCACTTTCCCGCGCTGAAGAACCTCGCCGTCCTCTACGAAAAAGCGGGCTTCCGTCACAAGGCCGTCGAGATGTGGGAGAGGTGCGTGCACGTCGCGCCCGACCCCGAGACCCGCGAATCGATCAAGAAGCACCTCGGCAAGCTCTCCTGAGATCTGCCGACGAGACCGACCGAGCAAAACTTCCGGGTCGCGCGAGCGTCTAAAGACGGGTTAGTCTTCTCGTTCAGCAGCGCGGGTACCCTTTGAAGTTTCTGTGCGACAACTGCAAAGCGAAGTACCAGATCGCCGACGAGAAGGTCGCGGGCAAGACTGTCCGCATGAAGTGCCGCAAGTGCGGCCACCAGATCGAAGTGCGAGCCGCCGTGACGGAGACCAGCGTCTCCACGTCGCCGCCGACGGCGTTGGGCTCCGGCTCGGAGGCACCGCGGCCGGTCGCGAAGAACAGCCTCGCGACGAGCCTCTCCGCAGCGAAGCCACGCGCGCCCGTCGGTCAGCCGCATGCCTCACCGGCACCGAGCGCGCTCGCCGGCGCATTCCAGCGCACCGTCCATGACGCGCCGCAGTCGGTGCCGTTCCCGCAACAAGGCGGCGGCCTCGAGCTCAGCGTCACCGACGAGTGGTACGTCGCCATCAACGGCGTCCCGGTCGGACCCGTCCGGATCTCCGAGCTGCGCAGGAAGGCCGCCTCGGGCGCGGTGACCGAGGACTCGCTGTGCTGGCAGGAGGGCCTCGAGGAGTGGCGCCCCGTCCGCAGCATCCCCGAGCTCGCCGCGATCGTGCGCGAAGCCGCGCAAGGCAATCGCCCGTCGCTCGTCTCTCCTCCTCCGAACGAGGGTCGTGCGTCGTCGCCGCCGCGCGCGCCGCAGCGTCCGGCGCCGACGAATCCTCGTGGGCCGGAGGCGTCGCGACCCGGCAGCATGGGCTCGGGCTCGCCGTTCGAGGCACCGCGTCCGATGTCGCCGTCGCGAAGCAACGTCGTTCCGCTCCGCGTCGCTGCGTCCTCGAGCACGGAAGAAGCGCCGGCGACGCCGATCGGTTCGCCGCTCACGGGCTCGGGCGCAGCCGCTGCCTTCGCTCCGTCGTTCGCGCCCGCGCCTCAGTACTCGCCTGCGCCCGCGCCAGCGTACTCGCCTGCGCCCGCGCCAGCGTTCTCGCCGCAGCTCCAGCCGGCGCCGATGGCGACCGCCGATCCGTTCGCCGTGCCCGGCGGACCACCGCCGGCCACCGCGTCGGTCTTTCCGCCGGCGCCGTACGCGCCGTCGTCTCCGCAGATCATGGTCTCGCAGTTGCCGCCGCAACCGCGACGCGGCGTACCGCTGTGGTTCTGGCCGATCCTTCTCTTCACGGGGGTGTTCGGGGTGTCGGCAGCGGTCTTCGTGTTCCGCCAGCAGGCGCCGCCCGCGCCCGTCGTGATCCAGGTGCAGCCGACGGCTGCGCCGACGCCGACCGAAGCGAAGAACGACGCGCCACCAGCAACGTCCGACCGCCCCAGTGGTGACACGCCCGCTCCTTCGAGCACGCCCTCGACGGGCACCGCCAAGGTCGCGACCGGTGGTCCGAGGGTCAACACGGGAGGCGGAGCTGCGCCGAAGACCGGCATCGATCTCGGCGGCCTCGTCGCAGGCGCCGGCGGTCCGAACGTCGGTGGTGGCGGCGGTCCCTCGCCGGCCGGCGGCGGCGGCGGTCTCGACTCGAGCTCCGTGGAGCGCGTCGTCGCTGCACACCGCACGGGCGTGAAGCGCACGTGCTGGGAGCGCGGCGGCGCGGACCAGAAGGCGAGCGTCAACGTGACGGTCAGCGCGACGGTCGCTCCCGACGGCAGCGTGTCGGGCACCTCGTCGAGCGGCGATGACCCGGTCGTCGCCAAGTGCATCGAATCGCAGGTCAAGTCGTGGCGCTTCAGCGCTCCGGGGGCGACGACCACCGTGAACATCCCGTTCAAGTTCGTCCGCCAGTAGCGTTTCTCCGACAACTCGACGCCGCGTCGGCCGAACGGCCTTCGTGTCACTCATGCGCCGCGTCATGGTCCCTGCGCTCGCCGCCCTCGGCATCGCTGTCACCTCGACCGCGTCACCGCGCATCGCGCAGGCCGACGAGATCGCGCCGGAGCTCGAGACGTTCGAGCTCCGCCAGAAGGCGCAAACGGAGGCGAAGCGGCTCGTCAACGACCTCACTGCGAACGATCGCCGGCGCCTCACGGGCGTCTACGTCGCGTTCGACGGGAACGCGTCCGATCCCAGCGCGATGGCCGCGTGCGACGACGACGGCGACTACGTGGTCGTCATCTCCGACGCGATGCTCCGGCTCGTCTCACTCGTGGCCCGCGCGCAGAGCGACGACGAGAGCCATGGCACGCACGGCGTCGAGGGCTACGCGTCGTTCCTCGCGACGTCGCAGGTGCCCGGGCGCCGGGTGCTTCCTCCTCCGCCCGGGTTCTACGCGTCGGCGTCGGCGTCGGCGTCGGCGTCGCTCGACGCGGGGGGCCCGCAAGAGGTGCGCCTCCGCGAGGCGCTCTCCTTCGTGATCGCCCGCGAGCTCACGCACTTCCGCGCGGGCGATCTCGTCTGCGCGCATCCGACCGCGACGCACGAGAACGGCGACGACGTGTGGACGGCGAGCGAGCAGCGTCACGCGCTCGAGACGGCAAGGAGCCTCTACCCCGGCCGCGCGACGCCGCGTGACGAAGAGGCGACCACGCGCGTGCTCGAGGCCGGACGCACCGAGGAGGGCGCGCTCGGCCTCCTCCGCTTCTTCGCGCAGCTCGAGGCCGAGGGCAGCGCGAATGCGAAGCGCTTCGTGCCGACGTATCTCGTGCAGCATCCCGGCTCGTCGGCCCGCGCAGCTGCGGTGAAGACGGCCGCGACGAATCAGCGCGCGACGAATCAGCGCGGCGAGTAGCAACTCCGGTCGGCGCTCGGCCGAACCAGCGGGCGTGTACCACTTCGAGCGATATACCCCCGACCACCCCGATTACCCCCGGCACCTCCAGCGGCTCACCGCGCCGCCGTCGTTCACGGCGACCGGGCCGCTCACCGAGGTGCGGGCCATTGCGATCGTGGGCTCCCGCGAGCCGCTCTACGAGTGCGAGACGTTCGCGCACGACCTCGCGTTAGAGCTCGCGAAGGCCGGCATCACCATCGTCTCCGGTGGTGCGAAGGGGATCGACGCGGCCGCGCATCGCGGTGCGTTGAAGGCGGGCGGTGCGACGTGGGCGGTGCTTCCGAGCGGAATGAATCGCGTCCGACCGCCGCAGCACGGCCAGCTGTTCCGCGACATCGCGAAGTCGCGAAAGGGGCGGCTCGTCTGGCCCTTTGCCGACGACGTCGACGTGTCGCCCCCCACCTATCGCTACCGCAACAGCATGCTCGTGCAGCTCTCCGAGGCGGTCGTCGTCATCCAGGCCGGCCTCCAGTCCGGGTCCCGGAACGCGTGCACGTGGGCGCGTGACCTGGCCAAGCCGCTGTGGGTGGTGCCGGGTCTCCCCTGGGGCGAATGGGAGGCGCGGTTCGCGGGGTCGACCCATGTGCTCACCACCGAGCCGAATGCCCGGATGCTGGGGTCCCGAGCCCAGCTGTTCGAGTCGCTCGGGCTCGCGCCGCCGGTGCGACGAAAGCGCTCGGGAGCCCCCTCCTCTTCTCCCGATCAGCAGAATCTTTCGCCGCTTTTGGAGGCCACTCCGGAGCCCTCGTGGACACCCGAAGAAATCGCAATGTTTTCGGCGGTTTTACCCATGCCGCAGCACCGAGAGATTTTGGCCGAGAAAGCGGCTCTACCGATCGGTCCGGCCACAACGGCGCTCTTGACGCTGACCCTCAAGGACGTAGTAGTAGAGGGCCCGGACGGGTTCTTTCGCCGCATCTTGGCGAGTTAACGCTACGGGATTACAGCGGATTCTTCGGCATCTTTTCTGGATCTCGAAGCGTTCGCGGCGCAAGTCGGAACGCGGGGGCATCAAAGAACGCATGGGCAAGACACTCGTCGTCGTCGAGTCTCCGGCGAAGGCCAAGACGATCAAGAAGTACCTCGGCGCGGGCTATGAAGTCCTGGCCTCGAAGGGCCACGTCAAGGATCTGCCCAAGAAGATGGGCATCGACTTCGAGAACGGCTTCCAGGAGACCTACGAGGTCGTCCCCGGCAAGGAGAAGGTCCTCGCCGAGCTGAAGAGCGCCGCGAAGGACGCCGACGACATCCTGCTCGCGACCGACCCCGATCGCGAAGGCGAAGCGATCGCCTGGCACCTCGCCGAAGAGCTGACCGGCAAGCCGCTGAAGGCCAAGCGCGTCGAGTTCCACGAGATCACGAAGAACGGCGTGCTCAAGGGCGTCGCCTCCCCTCGCGCGCTCGACAAGAACCTCTACGACGCCCAGCGCGCTCGCCGCGTCCTCGATCGCATCGTCGGTTACGACGTGTCCGCCCTCGTCTGGTCGAAGCTCGCGTTCGGCCTCTCCGCCGGTCGCGTGCAGAGCGTCGCGCTGCGGCTCATCGTCGACAAGGAACGCGAGATCGAGGCGTTCGTCCCCGAGGAGTACTGGAACATCGGCGCGCAGCTCGCGAAGAGCGCCGGCAAGGCCAACGGCAGCCCCGCGAAGAAGCACCCGTTCGCGACCCGTCTCTCGCAGGAGAACGGCAAGAAGCTCGAGGTCAAGGACGGCGACACCGCGGCCCG